>JAFIGB010000136.1 GCA_020831705.1 Candidatus Sumerlaeia bacterium
AGCAGCGGTCATTGGGAGCATCCTCCAGATCAGAATGCCCCCAATCAAGCCCTCTTGAGTCAACAAGGTCTATATTTTACTGAGTTGCGCCCAAACAGGGGCTGATCATGGAAGCCATGTATTCACAATATTCACAGCCAACCGGGATCCCCATAACCTCTTTACCATCAAGGAATGGAGTATTCCCAAGGGGGGGCGCCCGCGAGTTACCATGAAAGGAGGATCCCCCCGGGTAAAAACGGCGCCCGGGGGGATTGAATTAATGGTCCTCCTTCCTGCCGGAAGGTGGCGGACTTTGTTGGGTTACTGCACGAACAACAGGTCACCATGGGCGCTGGAAGCGAGGGCATCGACGTCGATAACCCTGATTTCCCAGCTTCCCTCTGCATCGTTGAACCACGCAATTCCCCGTATGGTAACCGGTGTGGTGGGAATGGGTTTCCCGACGAGTGGCGAGTTGTTCAGCAATTGGACCGTTGTGACATCGCCTCCGTTTTCCACTGCGTAGGAGACACCTTCCTGGAAGTCGCCATCGTCGATGAAGCTGAGGTTGTTTATGTCGACATGGACATATCTGAAGTGGGAGGCGACGGATGTTCCGGCGAGGAGGCGAACGGGCGAGGGAAGATCGCCGTCGCCGACCACCGTATTGTCGTCCACCTCGGTGAGTGTAAAGACAGGGCGCTCGTCCACCGTTTCGAGCAGGCCGGTCAGGAAGGTGAGCCTGCGTCCGGGCGGTGGCGTGGAGCCAAGGAGGTTGTCGGGATCCCTGATCAGGAGGCCGCGAACACCCCCCGGACCGGAGCCATCCTGAACGATGATCAGGTCGTCACCTTCGGGAAGGCTTCCACGACCCGCCGTGATCGTCACCACGCTGGATAGTTGCGCCGGCATGCCGCTGTCGAGTGCCTCGTCCAGGAGTTCGCTAATGGAAGTTCCTATGACGAAGGTGACGATGTGGCGGTCGGTGTCACCAACTTCGAGGTGGAAGTTCTGGGTGGCGAGTTCATTGAGGACTGGGTTGCCGGCCTCATTCTCGAAGTAGAGGTTGGCCTCGATGGAGACGAGTTGGGTACCGGCATCGGCGGGAGCCGTCTGCCAGCGAATGATGCCGTTCTCGGCTGTCATTCCCGGCGGTCCTTCCAGAATGGTGATGATGGGGATCTCGTCGAAGGTGTCCCCGGAGTAGGTCGGTTGATAGACATATTCTTCGCCCGGCTCGACCAGCGTGGGGGGCGTGGAGTTGATGCCGAACGGCTCCACGTAAAAGGTATTCACCACAGAGAGGGGGAAGACCTGGTCGGTGGAGCGCCCGTCCGTGTCGGTGGCCCGCAGGGTGACGGTGGTCCATGTGTCCTCCAGGAAGGGTGATGGCGTCCAGACGACGGAGGTACCGACGATGAGCATGCCGTCCGGACTCTCAAGGAGGGAAAGGGAGGGTGGCTCGTCGTCCATGGTACGGATGCCTGGTGTATAGACATACTCGCGGTTGGGGAAGGCGTGCTCCACGGCCCTGGTGAGGAAAAGGGGCGGTAGGCCTGTTGAGGATTTATCTGCGTCGCCGGTGAGTTGCCCGGTGGAGTGAACGAAGGGCATTTCGATCACCACGGCGTTGCTGGGGGTACTGAGCAGGAAGGCGGGCTTCTCGGCATCGGAATCAAGGATGATCGTTTCACCGAAGGAATCCCGGATGCCCAGGTCGCGATTTACCTCCATGTGGGCACGACGCACCATGGGATCCGTCCGGTTGTCCCGGAGTGAGCGCATGGCGAAGCGGTAGGTTTTCCCGGGCACGACGTTATCAATCAGAATGGAGGAGCCGGTTACATCGGCGGACTGGAACCGGTCGTAGCTGAGCGAGGTGAGGTTCTCGGTATACTCAACCCGGTAGCTGAAGATGTTTCCCGAGGGGGACGGTTCCCAGGAAATCAGGGCGGCCCCGTCGATGCTTGCCACTGAGACATTTTGCGGGGGAAGTGGTGCGTAGATATCATTGACGAAGATCGGTGCCGGGTAAAAGTACGTGTCCGGCTCGGTGATTCCGTTGTCGATGGTTGCATAGACAAAATATCGACCCGGTGCGATGTAGCGGTTTGCGAGGGGGAATTCAAAGGAACGGAATTCCTCGGCCCCTGCGATGTCGTCGGCAAGTATATATCCATCGGTGGCCCCGATGGATGTTGCGAGACCAACGGTGATATTTGTATCATGGCCACCGAGGTCATGACCGGAGAAGGAGGCAAGAATCGCGGCTCCATCGTTGGCGACCTGATCCCACTGGAAGATCGGCTCGGAAATTTCCGTGAGGACTTCCACGAGGTACTCGCCGAGGGATGCGGCGTCTATTAGCTCCAGCTCATAAACCCCTGGTTGTGCATCGAGCAGGAACCAACTGGCATCCCGGCCACCCGGGTTGATCCTGAAGTAACCCGGTGCCACTTCATCGCCTTCGTCGAGGTCCAACTCCTCGAGGGCATCGAAGGCGAGTTCCACCGGGTCAAGGTGGGTGCCATCGGGAAGGCGCAGGGCAAAGGTGGCATTGCCACCCTCCAACTGGTATGCCAGCCGAATGATGTTCACGCCGGGATCTGTGATGGTCACTGTTTCGATGATCGACTTTTCCGCCGTGGGCTTGTGGTAGATCTTTTCCGCCGCACGGAAGTTGCTCAGGAAGGTGATCGTCACATCCTGGTTATCCTTGGTGACCTTGTCCGGTGCGATGACGGAAAGAGGGACGGTTCGTGGGAATTCCCAATCGCGCAGGCCTGCCATTTCCTTCGACCAGTCAATGCTTCCCGACTCGTTGACCGTCACACCGACATTGATGCGTCCACTGGGTGTACAGACACGCTTGCCAAAAATCCGTGTGCAGATACGGGGTGGAATTCGAAGGCCGAAGCTTCCTGTCAGGGCGAAGCTTGGCCGGAAGCGGGTATGCATGCCAACGGAGGCGGCCTCGTAACCACCAACGATGGGAACAAAGCTGGGGATGCGAATGGCGAAGTTGCCGCCACCGTGCCCGGCGCCGTCCCAAAAGTTCATCTCCATCATCCCGCGAAGAACCGCCATCAGGTAGGCATACCCCTTGGCCATAAAGCCGGTTTCATAACCTGCCCAGCGTATATCCATCTCGCCATCAGCGGCACGCAGGAAGGAAATGATGTCTATACCACCCTCCATTCGAATGTGGGAGTCACTCATCTCCATGTTTACGGTTCCCGAGGCGAGACTGATTGTCAGGAACTCGGGACCGGCGGTGAACCTGGATCCACCCTTGAAGACGATCGGCGCATCAACCTCCGCCACTTGGGGGGGATTTCCGTAATGCACCGTCGTGCGCGGGCGGTCCAGATTCTCAATCGCCACGGAAATCTGCCGCAGGAAAACACCAGTCGATCCCAGGGGACGGCCCCGTGGCGGATCAGGGAACATGTCGATCTTGATTTCCGCAAGCTGACCGCCACGGACGAGGAAGCCGGCAATCAGGCCCGCCAGGCCGGGGATTGTCAGGCCCGCTGAACCACCAAATGCCTCGGGAGGCCCGGCCTGGTATTCAAAGCAAATACTGGGAAAGACAAACTTGGACCCCCTGATCGGTGCCCGGGGGGTGCAAATCTCCAGGTCGGCAAGGCGGACACCGGAATCGGTGATGTATAGACCGATCCTGACCCGTGGGTTGCCGATGGCATCGGGAAGCACCACGTCACAGGTAAACAGGAGCCCCTGTGGCGTTGGCTCGAAATCCGACTTGGGAATGTTCACCTCAAAACCGAGGAGATCAAACCACCCCCGGTCAAAGGCAACACGGACCCCGTCGACAACGATTTTGCGGAACTCGAGGTTCGGGGCGAGGGGGAAGAGCACCGTATTCATTTCCGGCATGAAGAAGCCACGGCCATCGAATGTGGCATTGCGGTAGGAGAAGGTCCTGCCGCCGATGTTGATGGTTCCGCCTCCCGCATACACGCTTTCCGGCGTGATAAAGACAAGGTTGGTGGGATACTCCGAATCCTCGAACTTCATCACGGCACTCGCGAAACTGATCACGTCATCCTGATCAATGAATCGCGAGCCGGAAAGGGTCACCTGGAGCAGCCCCGCCCCAAATGTGGCGCCGCCCGTGCTGATTCCGCTGTCCTCGATACTGACATCGGTGAAGCGGAAATCGGAAACATTGTCGATGTCAAAGGTGACATCGGGAATGACAACTCCGTTCCCGTCTATATATCCGGAATGAACGGAGCTGAATTTCCCCAACTCGAAGGGGATTCCCTCGAATCCAACGCCATTGGAGTTGATGGTCATGCTGGATGGAACGAAGCTCTGGAACCCGGACAGAATTTCCACGTCTGTCGATACGATTCCCTGATTGTTGATCTGACCATCTGAGAAGTCCAGCTCGAAGGGCATGTTGGGAAGGCTTCCACTACCCACCGTGGCCTGGGATGCTTCGATTTCGACGTTCGAAAGGATGATGTTGGGCACTCCGGTGATGTCCCGCAGGCTCGATTCGACGAGGCTATACATCGTTGAGGTAAAGGTCCCCGACGAAAATCCAATGTTGAGGCCGTCATCCTCGGGATCCGCCTTCTCGCGGAAGTCCGCCCTGCCGATACCAAAGGTGCCGGAGTTGTCCGGACCGACGAATATATTGTCCAACTCGAACGTGGCGAAGGGGGACGCCGCGGGGGTGGTTGCCACGAAGTTCGTGAACCGCAGGTTACCACCATCAAACCGGCCCTGAACCAGGGTCCCGGAATAGGGACCCACACGGCCCTGGCCATTGAGGAATGTCACCTGGCTGCGATTGATCGTGATCACGCTGCCGGTGATGTCAGCGAAGTCACCGGACTGGTTGGAGCGAACAACAAGCTCGTTTTCCGGGACGGAGAACCACTCACCATCGAAGAAGCCCTCGTTGATGTCGATCCGCCAGTCGGTGGAGTTGAATTGCGCGCTGTCATACGCGATAGTCAGTCCACGAGCGAGTACCCATTCAGCACGGGCATTGACCAGTTGATTGTCTTGAAACAACTCCATTCCCGTCACAATGGCCGGGTTGGAGACGATGGATTCGTCCACAACCTGGGGATTGGGGAAGCTGATTTCGACACGGCTTCCCGGATCACCCGGGGCCACATAATCGAGGTCGAATTCCACATCACCTTCATTGTCCATACGGACGTTCGTGAGGTGGAATATCCCGTTGGCCTCCTCCTCGTCGATGGGATCGACATCGAATGCCAGCTTTGGCGGGGTTCCCTCGAATCGCGGGTTGAGGAGAAACGTGGGGTTGAACGGGCCAATGATTGTAGCCGTCGGCTCCGGCATGGTCACGTCCCAGCCGGAGTCCGTTGGCTTGAAGGTGACCGAGCGGAGGGAAATCTCTTTTTCTTCCTCGAAAAGATAGACAAGGGGACCAACGACACCCGCCGCGGTAAGATGAGGATCTCCGAAGATACTGGAAGCACCCCGGAAGTCAAACCCCTTGGCGTCCAGTTCAAAGTCGAGGACGGTCGTTTCGTCGTCGGTCATCCGGACAAGGTTCATTGTTGCCTTTTCACCATTGGTAAGCGTCAGGGTGCCCGTGGTGGCGTCAACATGGGGACCGGTGAAGACGAGCGGTGATGCGAGTTCCACCTCGAAGGCATCCTCGCCCGTTCCAAACCGGTGGCGGACGCCGCTATACATGCTCACTCCGATTGGGCGCGGCACAAAGTCCTCATACAGGATTGCGCGTTCACCGGGAAGCGTCGTCACGGCATCTTCTGTCGTGATCAATTCGCTGCTGACGATCTGTACATTTGCAAAGTCAACCATCCAATCATTGGGGAGGCGGGTACTTCCGGAATCTGCGCGGACGCCATTTTCGTCCATGGTGATATCTGCAAGGACACCAAAATCAGGTGCCGAATCCGCTGAAAGGTCAGCGTTTTCCACCTCAAATCCGGTGGCGGACCGAATCGCTGCCGAAGGGAAAGCCAGCGTATATCCAAAGGCGGTGATGGTTCCCTCGTCGATACCAACTTCCGTGTCGGTTGTTTCCAGGGTAACGGCACCGGTCGTGATGAAGGGCTGGCCAAATCCCGCCGGTCCCCCCTCAGCGCGCGCGGCAGTGAGGATGCCGTCCGTTGAGAACTTCGATTCCGCCAGACTGAAATTGATCCCCCCGGCGGGAATTCGAAGGGAGCTGAACGAAAACTCGCTGTTTGTATATCCAAAGGTAAGGGAGGCCCCGGGGATTGCCGGAAGATTCAGGGCCGTGGTTTCCGTGACGGAGTATCCGTTGGGCAGGATTTCCGATGATGTGACCTCGAATCGGAATCCCCCATCGGGACTACAAAGGTCAGCAACACCGGCATGGAGCGTGCCCCCGGTCAGGCTCACACCAGCGGTCGGGCTGACCATCAATCCTTGGAAGGCAATGTTTTCCAGCGGCTCAACACCAAAGTAGCCATTGAACTCAATGGAACCCGACAAAACACGACCAGCACAAAGGGTCATGGGATCCTCTGAAGCAGGGAACTCCGTGGTTTCCGGATCGATCATGACAAGATCGCCCTGGCCGCCTGCTGCCGTCAGGGTGAAATCACCTGTATAGAGAGTCAGATCACCAAACTCGGGGACGTCACTGAGTTGCAGGCTTTGGTTGCTACCGGTGATGACAATTCCATCCACCGAAAGATTCCCCGTGGCAGTGAGGAATCCGTTGATTGTCACCGGCCCGAAGATGGTGAACTGATCATTCCCAAGATCGACAACCTGCTGCCCGGCAAGGGACATTCCCCCGACCATCAGGGTCGTGCTCATGTCACCGACAATCACATCCGCCATGTTCGCATAAACGATTTTTTCGAAGCCATCCACAAGGACTTCCCCGGCGCCCTCCGCACCGGGATTGATCGTGGCGTCCACTTCCGGATCCTTCTCGACGCGGAGTATATTCGTCCCAATTCCGCCATCAACGGCCACCTCCGCCGTCGTCGATGGGAAGATGACAAACTCATCATCGAAGTCGCTTCCCTCGATATTCACATCGTCGAGTTCCACATTGCATTCCACGGTGACATCAAGCCACGAGGCCGTGGTTTCGGTGAGGACAAGGGTACCGCCCTGGGCTTTTCTGATCGCAAGGGCCGTATATGGGGACCCATGATCGGGGTTTTCATCGTCACTCATGTTCAGGACGATATTGCCGGTCTCGACGGTATCCTTGACGGTGATATTATTGAAGTTTTGCTGCATATTCAATGTGAGACCACCAGTAGGCACGGCACTCACATCCACCATGGTTCCAAATTGATCCCCGGGACTGAAATTCTGGAAGTTTTTGTATGTGATTTCCGATTGGCCAAGAAAGCCGAATTCATCACCAAACATCTCCATCATGAGCCAGTCTGCATCCTGAATCCAGGTATTCCGACCGCCCCCGCCATCGATATCAATGGTGTCGAAGCGCGAATAGATGGCTAGACTGAATATTCCCGTATTGAAAACATCATCCCCGTCCCGAAAATCAATTTTCAGGTCCGTGAGATTTCCCCACGTGACAATGGGGTTCTCCACCGTTGCGTCACCCAGGATCAGATGGTCGTCCCCATCAGTACCTGTATAGTGAATCGATGTGATGTTGATGCTTGGGACATCCAGGCCGGGATCCGGTTGCTCACCATTGACACGGACAAACCCTTCTTCCGTCAGGCTCAATTCCACCGTTCCGGGAGACTGGGCAACGATCGTCAGCCGCCCCTGGTCATCATCCCAATCCACCAGTGGCGCGCCCATGATCATGGAGGGAATGAGGGCAAGCGCCAAGGCACAACCTGAAGTGGAGAAAGCTTTCATTTTCATGTTAATCCTCGCGCGGCTCGTGACCGCCTTTCGTTGAAATGTACTCATCCTTCATGCGTTCAAAATAGTGCGGCTCCAATTTTGTCCAGTAAACAATAGGGAACCCGTTCCCCGACTTCAGTTTCAGGGTTACTCTTCAAGGCCTTGTCGCCGTCGCAACTCCATGAGATCGGCGGCATCAATAATTCCATCATCGTTGATATCAATGATGCGGCGGATGGACTCCGTCAGGGGGATTTCACCGAGGAGGATGCGCTGGAAGAGGTGGAAGTCCGCCTCGGTCAACTGGCCGTCGTTATTCAGATCCCCTTCGAGGACGCTTGCGAGGACATACGCCCTGAAGTGATAAGTCGTGTCGCGGCGTCCTGCGGTGCAGTTGCTGCAGTGCTGGGCAATGCGCACCGTGACGGGGTAGGAACCAAGGTCAAGATTCCCCGGTTCCCAGTTGATGAGACCGTCACCGTTGACCGTTATTCCCGCCGGTCCCTCAAGAATATCAAATTCGAGGGGCGTTTCCGGGTCGGGTGTATAGACAGCAAGCTGGTGATTGAAGTGCGCCCCGGGAAGGACGGTGGCGATGGGGCGGGGGCTGGTGACAACGAGGTTTTCCACGATGGTAAGCCCACGACGGGTCACCACGACATTCCACGGAAGTTCCGTCCGCCCGCCGATTTCGTCGGTGGCAACGACCATGAAGTGGTTTGTCCCGAGATCGCCTGCTAATGGGGTCCACTCGATTCGTGCGGTTGCAACGGGACCGGATTCAGTCAGGTCAAGCACCGCCTCATCGGGTCCGCGCTGGAGGACGAGGCTGACATCGGCGCCATCCGGATCAAAGAAACCCAGTTCCTGGATATACGGTTCGCCGACGAAGGCGAGGTTTATCGGATCACGATCTGCAATGGGAGGATTTGTGCCGATGGGGTTGATGTTGAAGATCTTCTTGGTGGCGTGGACATGGGACTGGCTCAATGCCATGAGGTCTGCGTCGTCCTTGTCCGAGAGAAGCTCCCATGCCGGCTCCATGTAAACGTCCTTCGTGTCTATACGGGCGAAGGTTTTGTCCCGGGAGTTGGAGTGCTGGCGCACCATGGCTGCCTGGGCCAGGAGTGCCCGCTGGCGATGTTCGGCAATTCCGGCAAGTTCCGGTGCGGACTTGGCCCCATCCCCCAGTTCGGCCAGCGTGGTTATCAGGCCATGTCCCGTCGCCTTGCTGTCGTCGCGAACACGCACGGGAGTCACCGTGAACCGGTAGAAACTCGATGCACGGAGACCGGGAATGTGCAGGCTGTTTTGCTCGGGGTTGCTGGAGCGCACGAAGGGGAATCCGGGTTTTGTCAGGTCGTCGGTCCAACGAACCTGATAGCCGATTACCGAGGGATCATCCACCGGTTCCCAGGTAACCATGACACCATCCTCCACATTGCCCGCCCGAACCTGGCGCACCGGTTCGGGAGCATCGGCGTCCGCAATAAAGACAGGGTCCCGGGCATATTCCCAAACCGGGGGATTCTTTCCATCGTCGATGGATACCGCCGCGTAGAAAAGGCCCGCAGGCAGGATCGTTTCTGACAGATTCACCACGACGGATCCATCAACCACACTTTCGGCGATGGGACCGGCAATGAGATAACCACGGTACGAATCGCGGTTCTTGCTCAACCAGACGCTGACCTCCGCATCGTCATCAATGTCGCCATCCTCCCAGTCCACGCGGAGGAACTCACCGTCGGTCAGGGCGACGACATTATGGTGGGTGGATTCAGCGTTTGGCTCAAGAACCTCCACGACGAATTCACCAAGGGATCCGGGATGGACGACGGTGATTGTATAGTCGCCGGTCTCGGGAACGAGAATCGCCCAGATCGCCTCGCGGATTGTCGGGTTGGCAGTAAAGTAGGCCTCGTCAATGTCCAGTTCCGGATCGAAGGGGAAATCACCCGGTTTATAGACAAAGCCATCCGGGCGGGTGATGTGCATGGAGGGGTTGCCGCTCTCGTTCTCGTAGTTGATGCGGATCAGTGTGGGAACGCCCTCCGTAAGGGTGACATCCTGCCCGCTCCCCTTCAGGGTGCTTCCGGCATCATCGCCGTATATACGGTGGATTGGCTCGTAATTGGTCAGGATGCTGAAGATGTAATCGTCTGCAACCGCATCCAACTCTTTTTCAAGGGGCCCTTCGGCCAGATCCCGAAGTGGTATATCCAGTGTATGGGGGATTTCCCAGGGCCGGCGATCCTGATCCTTCCAGTCAATATGGAAGCTGCCGTTCTGGATGGTAACGGTGATGTGTTTGAAGAGGGCATCCACCTTCCCGACGATCTTGCTCTTGTCGACACTCATCGATACGGAACCAAACTTCATCCCCCCGATCAGGGTGACATTGGAGGGAACCTTCAGGTCTATGCTTGCATGACCGCTGGCGTTTCCGCGCATATCAACCGTCACGCCGCCACTTCCGTTGATGACGTAATCCCAGATATAAGTCCCCCCCGCGCTGGTCCCCGCATTGGAGCCAGACGGGTGGACGCTCAGGTAGGCGGAACCAATCTTGAAGAAGAGACAGAAGACACTTCCGTCTATACGGAAATTCCCCGTGTCGTCGAAGGTCGTTCCTGCGTCGACGCGGACAAATGATTGGCCGAATTCCTGGGGACCGGCCGTGATCGATGTCGTCCCGCTGAACTCAAGGGGTGGAATTCCACACTGGGTTTCCTGCTTGTAATACCCCGCGCCGATCTTTCCATCGGTTGAATAGACAACCGAAAGGTGTTGCTTGTAGCTGTTCTGGTGCTGCATCACCCAGACCGCGGAGGACAACATCTGCTGGCCCATGTTCCCACCAAATGTCTTTACAAAGACGGGTACATAAACCTGGCGGCATTCGACCTGGCGGGAAAGATGCTTCCCGGAAACCGTGACCGACTGGAGGAATGCCCCCGTATCCCCAATGGCAATATTGAGGTTGCTTAATCCGACGGTCAGGGCGTCGAAGCGCCCATTGAGTATCTCCACGCCACCGGTCACGGCAAAAACGGGAAGGGCAACCGTGGCCTGGCCCTTGATGACCGTCTGGTCAAATTGTATATCCACATCGCGCAGGCCAATGGGGGTCTTGGGAATCGCGAAATCCTTCACTTGGAGGCGACCGCTCACGACCTGCACATGGCCTGAAGTCAGCTTGAATTCAAACTCCACCTCCGCACCGCTGAACTCATCCGGCAGCTTGAGTTTTCCCTTCACATCCAGGGAATCCGTTCCCGCCGGGGAGGTTGCGAAGGAGACCGCCAGGCCACCGAATTGAAAGCTGCCCCCGGTCAGGGAGACCCCATGGTCCGTGATCTTCAGGCCCTGGGCACCGAAGGAGGCCGCACTTCCAAAGGTCAGTGTTGTCGAAGCGGCCACAAATCCCTGGGAGGTAAAATCCCCCGACTTGATGTCCGCATGACCCCCGAAGAGATCAATGGTGGCGCTGCCAACAGTGACTCCGCTTTGGCGCACGGCCAGGCTTTCAATGATGATGTCCTGGGATCCGGCCTTCAATGTCCCCTGGGCAATGTCCACGCTGTTCGTCTGGAAATCACAACCCGACAGGAGCACCTCCAGACTTCCCGCCTTGAAGCCGCCGCCCGTGGCACTAACAGCGCCGGAACTGGTGACACGAAGCCCCTCCAGCTGAAAATCGGTCGTATTGTTGATATTCAACTCGGCCTTTGCCATGTGAAGGGCGGCGCTCTTCTCGTTGAACTCAAAATCCTCCACCTGAACATCCAGCCCCGCCGCCTTCAGGGTTCCCGAACCGATATCCAACCCGGAGGAAGTCGCCTTGAGATTCTTGAGCAGAAGATTGGCGCTCCCGGCCTGGATGCTTCCCGACCCGACGGAAACCCCTTCGGAGGTGAAATTCCCTTTCGTCATTTGCACCTTGAACGAGGCAATGTCCAAAGAACCCTCGTCCATGGTGACCATGGAATCGGTGGCAAGGAGGTTCTTGACGCTGAAACCACTCCCGCCCGGTAGCCCCTCCAGAGACACCGAT
>JAFIGB010000139.1 GCA_020831705.1 Candidatus Sumerlaeia bacterium
ACTGGCGGAAAAATCTCCATGCGGGCCGGAGGGCCAACTGAACGAAGCCCACCTCCCCCTTGGTGACCTTGGCCCGGTCTTCCCCCGCCCAACGTGCGTAGCGACCATGTTTGTACAGGTAGGATGAAAAGCTGTCAAAAGTGTAATGGACAATCTTCCCCTTCAGCTTGCCGACCTCGTAGGGATCGTCGTCGGCCGGTTCCACCCCCGCATGGACCTTCTTGGCACGGTAGCGGGTGCGGTCGCGGCGAAACAGGCGAAGAATCTCATCGCGCTGCCACCCGCAGCCGGTGATCTTCTTTCCTGCGAAATGATTCTCCCGCCCCATCTTGTAGCCGTCGGCGGGGCCGTCGTTTTCCAGAACCTCGGTGATCGATTGCTGGAGCTGCGGCGTGCAGCGCTCGTCGGCATCCAGAACGAAGACCCACGGGTGTTTTGCCTGGGGAAGGGCCCAGCCGTTTTGGGCCGCATAATTTTCATAGGGGTGGACGAGGACGGTGTCGGCCAGGCGCTTGGCGATCTCCAGCGTGCCATCCTTGCTGTTGCTGTCGACCACGACCATGACCTCGTCAGCGAAGCGCGCCGTGGCGATACATTCCTCCAGGTGGTTTTCCACGTTGCCTGCGGGAATGATGATGGTGAGTTTCTGTCGTTCCATGGTTTTAGAGAAGAGACGCGAAGTTTCCGCCGGGCAATGGCAAAGTCCTGCTTTCCCTTGCGTTACCCCCGTTGGGTGTTCACAAACTCCTGCAACAACGCCGACAGGGCGTCAAACTTCCCACAGGGCCTCATCGATGGAACCCAAGCAAATTATCATGCTCATTGCCCTCCTCGCCATTGCCTTTATTGGCTCGGGGGCGCTTATCTATATTATCAAAAATCTCGACAAGGATGAGGATGGCAACGGAGACGATCAGGGTGGCCACGGCGGCCACTGATTCCTGACTACTGCCGTTCCCCCGGAAAAGAGATCCCTCCGACCCCCCAACCCCTCCCGTGTGGAGGGGTTTTCAGCGCCTTCCCCCTCCCGCTCGGTGTGCTCAGTCTTGGTGTTATGGGTACTTTGTGTTGTCCCACGCACCGACATGGAGACAAGGGCCTCGGGGTTTGTCAACGGGAAATCAGGGGTTTCCCCTATTCCATTGTGGTTTTCCATATTCGCCGTGCGACAAAACTTTCCCCTTTCCTTGCCCAATCTTGCCAAATGGGGTCCATTGATGGGGAATGATTTCTCGTCTTGTCGTTGAAGCCAACGCTCCACTCCCGGAACCACGGTGACTTTTCACAAAAAATTCTAATTGTGTTGACAGGCACCCGTCTCACACGGGATCAAATCAGGCACCGGGACGTGCCATCCACCGTGGAAAGGTGTGGTGGGCGGACCCCACTGCCATCAGTTTTCGAGGAGTCATCACATGTCCACCATCGGGGAAGCCCAGATCAGCAAAAGCGGGTTGTTGCGTCGCTCCAGCGGATCACGTTCTGCAGCGATTCTGTACGAGCTTTGGAAGGAAGGCCCCATTTCCCGCGGGGCGCTGGCCGAAAGGATGAACCTGAATCTTCCCACGGTGTCCTCCGTGGTTCAGGACCTCATCAAGGCGGGTGACCTTATTGAGGAGGGGTTTGCCACGTCCACCGGTGGACGCAAGGCCCAGCTTCTCGACGTCAACCCCAAGCGGGGTGGTGTTGCCGCGCTGGAGTTTTCCTCCCGGGGGATTCTTTCCGCGTCCTCCGATATGAAGGGCCGCCTGCACAACCATGTGATTCGCCCCTTTTCCCCCTCGGCCGGTCGCGAGGCGGCCATCGCTGCCATGATAGAGGCGCTGGAGGACCAGCGGGAATTCCTCAAGCAGGATGAAGGACTCGACCTCGCCCGCATCGGCGTTGTTGTCTCCGGTCTTGTCGACGAGGATCGCGGCATTTCCCTCAAGTTCCCCCGCTTTGAGGATTGGCAGGACGTCCCCCTGGTGAAGATTTTCGAGGAGCACTTCAAGGTCCCCGTGGACCTCGGCTCCCATGTTATTGGGACCACCCTGGCCGAGGCGACCTTTGGCCGGTTCAAGGAACTCCACAACTACCTTTACGTTCACCTCGGGCCCGGTCTGGGCATCGGCATGGTGATTGACGGAAACGTCTTCCGCGGCAACAAGGCCACGGTGGGCGAGTTCGGCCACATCACCGTCGATGACAACGGCCCCATCTGTTATTGCGGGAATTACGGGTGTCTGGAAACGGTGGCATCGGACTGGGCTCTTGTCGCCCAGGCCGAGCAGGCCCTCCGTGAGGGCGTCCAAAGCCACATCCCCCAGCACGTCGACGATTCGGGTGCCATCACGCCGATGGCCATCTTCCAGGCGGCGGAGATGGGCGACCGCCTTGCCGGGAACATCATCGACAAGGCAGGTCATTACCTCGGCACCGCCCTGGCATCGGTGGTTAACATGCTGGCGCCCGAGGCGATTATCTTTGGTGGTTCCATGGCTGAGGAGGGCGAACGCCTCATCAAGTCCATCCGCCACACCATGAAGCGCCGCGCCCTGGAGGCCCTGGAGAAGGAAATTCAGGTGGACCTTTCCTCCTTTGGCCGTCAGGAAGGTGTTGTTGGTGCCGTGGCGATTTCCCTCCACACCCATTATTGCAGCTTCGCCGAACGGGAGTTGCCCACCGACAAGGATCTGGATGACTGATCAACGTCGTTGAATTTCCCCCCAAGAGGTCCCGTCCCATGCAGAAACCAGCAAACCCCCTTGTGGATCAGATAACATCGGCCGTGGTGGAGGTGCTCCGTTCGCGGGGTGTTTCCGTTCCTTCCGGTGAGACGCCCTCCCAAAAAGGGGGGAAGGCAGCCACCCGTAATGCCGCCCCCAATCAGGGAGCACCGCCGAAAAAAAAGGCCGCGTCGATGAAGGCCGCCGATGTTGCCGCCTACATTGACCACACGCTGCTCAAGCCCGATGCGACTCCTGACCAGGTGGCGGAGCTTTGCACCCAGGCCCGTGATTACAAGTTTGCGTCGGTCTGCGTGAACCCCTGCAACATCCGCCAATGTGCGGAGGCCCTTGCGGGAAGTGGCGCGATGGTGTGCACCGTGGTGGGCTTCCCGCTGGGGAGCATGACCACGGCGGCGAAGGCGGCGGAAACCCGGGATGCGGTGGCCCTCGGGGCCGAGGAAATCGACATGGTGATTAACGTGGGTCGCCTCAAGGCCCGCGATTACCATTACGTCCTTTGCGACATTCAGGCGGTTGTGGATGCAGCCGGTGGGCGCACGGTGAAGGTCATCATTGAAACGAGCCTCCTCACGGAGGAGGAAAAGGTGGCGGCCTCGCTTCTCACCAAGGCTGGGGGTGCCCATTTCGTCAAGACCAGCACGGGCTTCAGCGGCGGTGGCGCGACACCCGAGGACATTTCCCTCATGCGCCAGACCGTTGGAGATGATTTCGGCGTGAAGGCCAGTGGGGGCGTTCGCGATCTTGCCGCCGCCCGCAAGCTTCTTTCCGCGGGGGCAAATCGCCTTGGTTGCAGTGCCTCCATCGCCATTGTTTCCGGCGGCAAGGGCAAGGATGGGTACTGACCAGGCCGGTCGTGCTGAAGGTGCAGGGTGAATTACTGTTGCGGGTTGGCACATGCTGCCTCCCAATGGAAGTGGACAACCGCGAAAGGGTACCCCCTCCTTGATTGAAACTACCCGCATCGTCATCGGTGGCGCCTCCACGACTCCACCGATGAAGCCCGACCTTATTCCAGGGCTGATCATTGACCGGCAGATTGGGTCGGGGGCGACGGCGCGTGTCTACCTGGCCATCGACGCCGAGGATCCAACGTGCCGTTATGCGGTGAAGTTTCTTTCCGCTGTTCTTTCCCACCAGGAGGACTCCCTTCGTCGGTGGAAGCGCGAGGCGGATGTGCTCCTGCGCCTCGATCACCCCAATATCGTCAAGGGGGTGCGCCACGGATTGGTCGAGGACCGTCCCTACCTTGTCATGGAGTACCTTCAGGGCGAATCCCTCGCCGACCGCATGCGTCGCAACGAGAAGCTGCCCGAGGAGGAAGTCCTCACCATTGCCCATTCCTGTCTTTCCGCTCTTGATGCCGCCCACCGGGCGGGGGTGATTCATCGCGACATCAAGCCCGCGAATATTGTCCAGCTCAATGATGGCACGGTGAAGCTGACCGACTTCGGCCTTGCCCATGACGACAGCGATGATTCCCTCACCATGGCTGGTGCCATCGTGGGAACCCCTGTCTATCTTTCTCCCGAGCAGGCCACCGGTGGCGAGATCACCATCAGGAGTGATCTTTACGCCCTGGGAACCACGCTCTTTCACCTCGCCTGCGGGCGCCCCCCCTTCAAGGAACTCAACACGTCGCTGTTGCTCACGCGCAAAATCACGGACGATGTTCCCGACGTGCGCCATATTGAGCCGTCTATCAGCGGTATTCTCGCCTTCCTGATTGCGGAGCTTTGTCAGCGCAGTTCGATGTCACGCCCAAGGGATCCCGCGGCGGCGCTCAAGCTTCTCGACCAACTGCAGTCCGGCGAGCTGGCGACCCCGTGTATAGACACGACCGAATCGAAGAAAAAGGGTCCACGCCCCATCACCGCCGATACGATGAACTCCGAGGAAGTGGTGCTCAAGACCCTTGTCGGTGACGAAACCATCGATTCGCGCCCCCTTTTCCTCCAGCGCGGCGAGGTGCTCTTCTACGAGGATGACACCTCACTGGAATGCTACATTCTGATGTCGGGAAAAATGGAGGTCCTCAAGGCGGGGCGCCCCATTGCGACCATCGACCAGGAGGGCGGGTTCATCGGTGAAATGTCCCCCCTGCGCAAGGCCCCCCGCAGCGCCACCGTCGTGGCCCGCGAGGACACGGTGGTTCTCATGATTCCCGAAAGTGGCTTCCATGACTTCCTCATACGCCACCCCGACATGGCAATTCTCCTGGCGAGAAGTCTCGCCGAACGCCTCGAATCGATGAACATCCAGCTAACTGCTGCAAACAAGAAAATCGGCGCCCTCTCCCGCCACGTCACGGAAATGACCGGGGTCCTCAAGGAAACAAGGAAATAACGGGAAATCCCGCCCGGTGACTCGTCGTGGCCACCCTGTAATAATCACTCAATAGTTGGGCGTGTCGTATTGACGTCGGCGGGGGACAAGTCCCGGTCCCTCCGCTCCTTGATGTCCCCGGGATGGAGCAGATCCCCATCTTCGGGAGCATCCTCCCGGGAAAATTCCACCAGGATATGATTGATCACCGCGGCAAGCTCCACGTCGGGCATGGTGTTCATGGCGGGCATGGGAGCTCGCCAGCGGTCGCTGGTAAGGCCGTATAGATGGAGGTCGATGATATATTCTCGCCCTCCCTCCGCCATGTATAGACGCCCTGCATCGGCGAGCCCGGGGTATTGGTCCCATCCCGATCCATCGTCACCGTGGCAATTACGGCAGTTGCCGTGATACGAGGTCGGGCCGATCTCCCGCCATTCAAAGCCCTGGGTGCGGAACTCGGGACTGGTCGACCGGTGCTCCATGACGAGCGGTTCGGTCGTGATCATCAACTGGGCCGAGCGCACCCAGGCAAAGACACCGGAAAGGGCGATGAGGAAGAAGGCCAGAAAGCCGAGGAGAACGTAGGAAAGATAGTGGCGCATGGTTTCTCCCTCAGACCAGGTCGAAGAGTTCGAGGTGGATGTGTTCCTCGTGGACGCCCATTTCCTTGAGCGTTCCATGGAGGGCACTGATCATCGGGGGAGGGCCGCAGATGAATAATTCGCGCTGGATCAGTTCCTTGGGCACATGACGCTCCAGCATGTCCCAGTCGATCATGCCTGATTCCCCCTCCCAGTCCTCCGGGGGATTTTCAGGAACGAGTGTCAGTTCGAGATCGAGTTGGTCGCCAAGCTTCTCCAGTTCCTCCTGATAGGGCATGGCATCAAGTGATTTGTCCGCATAAAAAAGGGCAATAGGGCGGGGATCGCGGCGGTCGGCCATCGTGTTGAGGAAGGAAAGCATCGGGGTGATGCCGATTCCCCCGGCGATAAAGACATACCCCACGGCGGGGTAGCGGTCGATGGAGAAGGCCCCGTGGGGCCCGTCGATCCGTGCCCGTGTTCCAGGGGCGACATCACGGAGCGACCCGGTGAAATCGCCCACCTCCTTGATGCCGAATTCGAGCCGCTGGGGCCGGTTGGCGCTCGACATCATGCTGAAGGGATTTTCCTGCATGGTGAATCGCCTTTCGCCCAGGGTAATCCATGCGAACTGCCCCGGGAGGAAGGACATGCCGGCGTGCCCATCCGGTTCGAGAACGAGTGTCACGCAGTCACCCTCCTCGGGGCGGACTTCGGCGACCTTCCATGTATTTCCGGGGAAGAGGGCGGGGCGCAGGACCCTCATGAAAAGGATCAACGCCACAAGAAACACCGCAGGCACCGCCCACACGGCATGCTTCCAAAGTGTGTTCGTGTATAGACCAGCCATGGTGACATGGATCTGGGCAAATACCACCGCCCCGACACCGAGGATGATGTGGATCAGCCGCCACCATTCGTAATTCAGGCGCAATTCCTTGCGGAAAAGCGATGTGACGGCAAGCCCCACCAGGCAGAAGGTGCTGATCCATGCGGACTTGCTGGCCCAATTCCCCCCCAGGGGGTTTAAGAGCTTGATGCGCGAGGGGGTATCCACAATGATCAAAATCGGATGGAGCAGGATCAGGCCGATGGCAACCAGGGCAATTTGACGGTGGAAATGGAGGATAATGTCGATACCGTAGGGGGCACTGAAGGCCTTGAAGCGGGAAATCAGGATGAACTGGACGGCGATCTGCGTCAGGCCGACGAAACCAAGGGCCACGGAAAACTCAAGGAGGAAGGACCTCCCGGTGGGAACAGGGGGAATCAGCATCAGGAACAGGGGGACCATGATGATGACCAGATAAAGGGTCACCCAGACGATTCCGGAAACAATACGGTTCATGAATTGCGTTCCATCTTGGGGATGGTCATCACGGGGCCACTGCTCCGGCGAAAATTCCCGGAGTGAAAACCGGGTGGTGAACAGTAAATAAGAAGGGGCATGCCGGCAAGGGTCATGACCCACGCCTGTCAGTGGTTTTCTGACAGAGAGTGCAAAAAACCTAGGAAAACACCCGGTGAATTGGGGGCCGCTATAAACGTTTTCCCCCATTCTCCAGCTGGCGGTGTGGCAATTGTCACAATACTTGTTGCCATCCCTTGCCTGTGCTGATTAAGCATAAAGCACTTCGGTGGTGGGGCCATTGTTTACGCATCCCTTGCCACCCCCCACCAGAAGAAAAATCCTTATTGGAGAGGCCGTTACCACTCGTGTCTGCATCATCCGTCAAAGGGGAAAAGCCCTCGAAAAGAGGCAAACGCGCAAGCGAGGAGTTCGAAACCAACAGACTCCACCCCATCCAGGTTGAATACACCTACCCCATCGGCATCCGCATCGATATGGACCGGTCACTCCCCCTCGATCTTGAGGAGGAGGATCCCGACGAGGTTCTCGACCTGCTTTCCTCGCCCCCTGAATACGAGGACAGGCTTTGTCCGCTTACCTGCCAGTTCAACAGTTCCCAGCTGACAGGCCTGAATCCGACGGACCTTGTGGTGAAGTTCCTCCGTAAATTCACAACCAGCCTTGGCAAGGTCGCCACCGAAATTGAAATCGCCTCGCGGTTGCGCTTCGGTGAAAGCGGCCAGATTTCCTTCATGGGTCTGGGGCTTGATCCCGACACCATCGCACGTATCATCGAGATGGACTACGACACCGCCGACAATGTGTATAGCCGGCTGTCGGAGCTGTTCACCTCGGGCTTCATCACCCCCATTGCCACGACGCCGTTTCACACCATGCTTCCCCTTTACCAGCATGATGGGGAAATCCGTCTGGTTGTCCGTATTGCATTGGAGTATTACTGGCCCCTGATGAAGAAGTACAACCGGGCCGTGGCACGACTTCATGGAGAAAAATATTTCGTTGTTCCCTTCTGGCTCCCCGAGGGAGCGTATAGCGCCCGCGTGCTCCAGATCCTTCACGAGGAATTTGTCAAGCGGTGCGAGGCCGAGAAAATCACCCCGTACCATCTCATTCTCCTCCTCGACACCGATCAGAGCGGCGAGCGCGAGCAGGATCTCCTGATGAAGCGGTGGAACACCCTTCGCCCGTCCCCCACAACCCGTGACCGTGTCTCCCTGATTTTCCGCGAGCGGTCCTTCTCCGACTGGGTGATCGAGGGACATCCCTCCACCAAGAAGCAGCTCGACCGCACCATCGCCAAGGTCGATGCCGTCCTTCGTGACCGGCGGGTGGATCACCTTTGGAGCCACTTCGAGCCCCTCGACACGCTCCTTTCCACCTTCAAGACATGCGTGAATTTCGAGCAGAAAATCATCAAGCTGACCGAGCTGAAATACCAGCCGTGCGGGCCGGATGTCTTCGTGCGCCGCAAGCTCCTCCAAAAGTATGGCATGGAGGAAAACGAACCAAGACGGACGACCCTGCGTGACATGACATGCTGGTCGGCCTGGCCTGAAACGGAAGGCTCGATGGGGCGTTTCCTCGGCTACGAGGAGGTCAGCGGCGGCTTCACCACCAAGCGCGAGCCGCTCCCCACCCGCCATTACGTCAAGACACTTTCCGATGGCACCACGACGGACTGCCAGGCCCATCCCTGCTGGAAGCCCGCCCTTCGATACTCCCTGGAGCGTGTATATCGCACCATCGTCGGCGAGCCGAAGACATACATGAAGGGGATGCTCGGGATGATCCGCGAAATCGTCCCCATCATGCGTGTGCCGGTGATGATGCGCAACGTGGAGGATTACCTCGTCATGTTCGCCCGCATTGCATGGAAGGAACACTTCATCCACCATGTATGCAGCGAGGCCGACATCCAGGCCGCGGAAATCTGCCGCAACATGCTCCTCAAGGATCTCCCCGAGGGTGAGGAGGATGCCGAGCTTGAGGACGAGCAATGTGCCGTCATCAGTTGCGCCGCCCATGCGATCTATCATGCCCACATGGGGCTGAACTCCACGGCGTTTGCCTTCGAGAACATCGACAACCGTGCCGTCTACGAAAACGTCACCATGATGACCCTCGCCGTCGTCCACGCCATGACCGCCTTCAAGTGGAACGGCGACGAGGACAAGGCGCAGGAGATCTTCGATGTCTATAAGGAAGAACTGCTGAACTTCGAGGATGCCTTCAAGCGTCACAATATCGGCCGTGACTTCAAGGTGACCGAGGACGTTTGGAAGAAGACCATCGCGAGCGAGGTTCCCGAGGAATCGGAGCTCAACGTCGTGACCCGTGCCGCGCGACGCGTCGGCGCGAAACACCTGCGCATGATGGGCTACCGCAAGGAGTTCGACCGCAAGGACGAGCATATTTCCACCGCCACCGGCCACATCTGGAGCAAGGAAGTCGGCCACCTGAACTGGAAGTGGGAAAACGAAGCCTTCTGCGGCCTGCGCGAGGAGTAACACGACACGGTCGCCATTGCGTCGCCGGTCAAAAAGCCCATGGATCCCCGCGAAAACCCAACTCCACGTGCCATTCTCGAAGCCCTTTCCCGGGGCGAGGTGACCGTTGCCCAGGCCGAGGAAGCCCTCGCGGCCTCCCAGATCGGTCATCTGGGGCACACGGCGCTCGATCTCCAGCGCGAGGCAAGGCGGGGGAGGCCGGAGGTCATCTACGGCGCTGGCAAGACCCCCACCCAACTTGTGGAAATCGCCGGGGCCATGTTGGATGCCGGTCAAAATGTCATCGTCACCCGCCTCAAGCCCGAAGGGATGGCCGCGTTGATGGCAGATTTTCCAGCGGAAAAAATCACGGACAACCCGACATGCGGATTCCTCCATCTGGGGAAATCTCCACCCCGGAAGCGGGGCGGCCTTGTCGTTGTTCTCGCAGCGGGTACATCCGACCTTCCCGTTGCCGAGGAAGCTGCCCTCACCGCCCGGGCGCTTGGCTCGCCGGTGGAGACAGCATGGGATGTTGGTGTGGCGGGATTACACAGATTGCTTTCACGGGGCGACCTTCTTCGCCGGGCACGGGTCATCGTTGCCGTTGCCGGAATGGAGGGGGCGCTCCCCGGCGTGGTCTCCGGCCTTGTTCGCGCACCGGTTATCGCCGTCCCGACAAGCGTGGGCTACGGCGCTGGGTTTCAGGGGTTGTCGGCACTGCTGACGATGATAAACGGTTGCTCCCCCGGGGTCTCCGTGGTCAATATTGACAATGGGTTTGGGGCTGGTTACCTGGCCGACATTATCAATGAGTTGGGGGACGGCGATGTTCCCCACCAGTGACCATTCACAATCCGCATAATGGCCCCGGTTTTGCCGTGTCAATTCGGGCGGGCCGGGTGGCAGGACGAGCCAGGCAGCCAATTATCGCCCCGAGCCATGGGGAAAGGGTCTCGTCGTGTTCGAAATTCTTCGCAGGGTCAACCCCTGGAATAAATCTGGAAACAAAGTCTTGAATCATAACCTGATTGACCACACCATCATGTCCCGATTCCTCGGCAGGCGGGTTTCGAAAAGGGACTTTACGCTTTACGAGGACCACCAGAAGGACCTCGCCCCCGGGGTCACCTGGCGCCGCCGCCGATTTCGCTTCCATGTGATTGCTGAAGATGGCACCGAGTCTCCCGAGGCCCTTTGCATCAACGAGGTTTTCCTAGATTGCAACTCGGAGGCGGAACTTCGCCCGGCCCTCGCCGCCCAGTTCCCCCACCTCGTCGAGCTTCCCGAAATCCAGAATGCCTACTGGGCGACGACCTTCGCCAGCGGAGCCATCCGCGGTGAGGACCGCACCCGCGGCACCCGCATGTTCCTCAACACCGGGGCGCTTTTCACGGCCGGGGAACCCGAGCGGCGTCTTGCCCTTCGCGACCAGATTCTCGCCGTCGATCCCAACGAGGTTCCCGATGATGAGGAATGGGAAAAGCTGGAGGTCTTTGATCCGGCTTACGTCGAGGAGGAAGGGGGCGGTTACGCCGTTTCACGGTACCTTCCCGCATTTCCCGCATCCAGATTGGTCCAGGCGTCCGGCAACATCCTGGCTGCCACCAATGCCGGTTATTTTTTGAACTTCCCCGAGGAGTACGACGACGGCATCTCCGCCCTTCACCAGCCGGTGGGGGGACACATGACCGAGGGTCGTCTTGTCATGCCGCCATGGATTGATCGTCCCGGGCTCCTGCATTTCAAGACGGGGAAAACCATCCCCGCCATCTACGGGCTCGCCGACATGGTTTTCCATGTCGAAGGCCTGCCCTCCGTTCCCCTGCGTAAGGGGAAGGAGAACCCGAAGGCCAACCCCCATGGCATGGCATGGCGCCGTTTTGACGGCGAAATTCCCCAGCCCCCCGAAGGCACCGCCCAGATTCGTTTCAGCGCGGATCTTGTCCTCAGCATCGAACCCCACGACGGCGACCGCTCGATTCCCCACGGCGGGGGATTGGTGTGGGTGACCGGTCATCACGCCAAGGCGCTTCTTGCCCGGCGCGACAACACGGGGGTCTGCTGCGTGTCGCTTCGCGAGTTCAAGGAGGGCGAGCCGGACTGGATGGTCAGTTCGGGGCCGTTCCTCGTGCGTGAATCGACCGCAATGCTTGGCGAAAAAATGTTTGCTCCTGTCAATTGCGGCGAATTCCACCCGGGTGGACCACCACCGACCCGGTTCCCCTACGACACCGACAAGACCGCCGCACCGCGCACCGCCGTGGGCACCACTGCGTCAGGGGGGCACAAGATCGTCGTCGTCGACGGACGCCGTCCCGGCGAGCATTCCTGCGGCTTGACCCTTGATGGCATGGCGCAATTGATGAAGGCCGTTGGGTGTGATTTTGCCATGAACCTCGATGGTGGCGGATCCTCCGTCATGGCGATCGAGGGCGCCACCTTCGAGGACATGATCAATGATGACGGCCCGATATACATCGTGAACGTCCCCTCCGATGGCGATGGCCAGGAGCGCATCGTTCCCCTGTTCCTCATGGTGGGACCGAAGCGCTGACCTTCCATCTCCAATAAGAGGACTTCCTGTGTGGCCGCGGTGGGACTTGCGGCCACACTTTTGTATATACGCTACTCCCAGTCCCCACTGAGAACAACCGACGACCAATGGGCCGGGTGCTGGAATTCCGGCCTGGAACGGAGGCGAATCTGCGAGCGCCGCAAGGCCTCCGCATGGTCATGGGTGCCGACCTCGCGATAGAAATACTTGAACAGGATGGCGGTTGACAGATCGTCGACGCGCCAAAGTGTGCTGAGGATCTGGCGGGTGCCTGCATAGACAAAGGCGCGGTTCAGGCCAATGACGTCGTCGCCGACCGAAATGCGGCCGAGTCCCGTCTGGCAGGCGCTCAGGGTGATCAGGTCCGCCTGTATATCCATGCTGAAAATGTCCGCAGCGGTAAGGCGACCGTCTTCCCCCTCCCCATCGGGGGCGAGGAGCAGGGCACTTTCCAGTGGCTCGTCGGGGTCGAATTCACCATGGCTGGCGATGTGGATAATGTTGAACTGGCTGATGTTCTCGCGCAGCCAGGTCTCGGTGGCCTCCGAGCCCGTTCGCAGGGTCACCGTCTCAAAGTCAAAGACGAGCCGTTCTGCTTCCTTCTGGGCGAAGGGGAGGTCCATGGCGCCACCGGGAAGCTCGGGATTGCCAAGGGAGAGAACCCGGCTCGTGCCGCGCCGCTCCCCACGGCGGCCCATGGTGAACTGCAGGAGGCTCGCGCTTGGTGTATAGAACAGCGCCACCCGGTCGATGATGTTTTCCCCGGGACCGGCATACAGCGCGGAGAAGGGGAGGAGGTGCAGTTCACGGTGCGGGACGATTCCGAGGCGATCGTAGGAGGCCAGTTCGCCAAGAATCGGTGCCACCAGATACTGGGAAAGCTCCGTCAGTGGGCGTTCCACATTCTCAATGTTCTGGATGCCGACACGTGTTTGGGCAACAAGTCGGGTGATTGCCTCGCCGGAGACGGGAATGCGGTGGTGGGAAAGGTCGTTGTTGGAAAGGAGGAACACGACCAGTTCCTCGGGGAGAATGTGATAGACAAGGAGCCCCGTTCTTTCCTGGAGCATTGCCTGAATTTCGGGGACGGTGGCGGGATCGACACGAACGAAGGACGCCAGCTGGGGGTTGCGCTCCCGAAGGTCCATCAGGAACCCCTCGTTTTCGATTCGTGCCCGGTCGAGTTCCGCCTCGATGGGGGGGCGATCCTCGATGGCGGCAGAAGCAAGTTGCGCCTGGAGGCTTGTGATGCGGTCGCGGAGTTCCTCCGCTCGTTGCCGGTCCTGGGCGTCCTCCACATCGCCGAGGGCATTCATGCGGTTGCCGATCAGGTCGATGAAGTTCCGTCCCCGGGCCTTTTCAGATGCCTCGAAGGCGCGAATGATTTCCCCCTCGTTGAGGAGGGCAAGGATTGTCGTGTCGTATAGATCCTGCTTGTCGAGGAGGAAGCCGTCCTGGAACTCCTCAATGCGGATGGAGGCGCGCATGAAGTCAACGACATCAATGGCGCGAAGGAGATAGTCGAGGGCCTCGTTGGCGCGACCGGCGGCGATGCGTTCCCGGCCAAGGCCGAAAAGCGAGCGCCAGTGCATTTCCGGAACGGGCGTGATGGCGGCCAGCATTTCCGCTTCCTGGAATGCCTCGCGGGCACCGTCCAGGTCGCCCACGTCAAGAAGCGCATCGGCCAGCGCGGTGATGGCCTTCGTTTCATTGAGTCGGTCGCCGATTTCCCGTGTCAGGCGCACCGCCTCGCGGAGTGGTTCGATGGCCTCCCCGGGTTTGCCTGCCAGGGTGAGGGTGATGCCGATGTTGCGCAGGGAATACGCCTCGCCCCATCGGTTGAGTTGGTCACGATCCGTTTGCAGGGCGGTCTGGAACTGGGTCATTGCCTCGTCGTAGCGCCCCTCGCTGCGATAGACAAGGCCGATATTGTTGTGTGTCGTGGCGATCAGGTCTGCATATCCAACGCGATTGGCGACCTCAAGTGCCGCCTCCAGCTCGGACATAGCCCGTGTATAGTCATTCACCGCCCAGTACGTCAGGCCGCTTGCATTAAGATGGGCGATCCGGATGTCGTCCATTTCGTCAATGCTTCCCGCCAGGCGCAGGACTTCCTGGAGGGAGGCAAATGCCTCGCGATAATCGGAGCGCAACCACGAGGTGTTGGCCCGTTCGAGCTCGATCTCGGCAAGCTGGCGGGAGAAGTCACCATCTGGATCGAAGGCGCGCAATTCCTCGACCTGAAACTCGAGCATGTCCAGTTCGTCCATTGCGAGATCGAAAAGGGCAAGGGCCTGAAGCACCCGGGCACGGTCGATGGATATTTCGAAGAGGAGAAGTGGTTCCTGATCGGCAACCATCATGGCAGCCATGGCGCCGGTTTCCAGTTCCTCAAGTGCATCCTGGTAGCGGCTTTGATAGACACGGAGGATGCGTGCGGCGCGAAGGTGTTCACCCACCTGATTGGCAGGTGAGAACATCTCGTAGCGGGCGGCCAGTTCCCGCGCCGTAACGAGGGCGGAATCGAAGTCCCCCTCCGATTCCCGGGCATCGGCCTTGCGCCCCAACAGGGAAAGTTCCATGTCCTCGTTGCCCAGCTGTATAGCCAGGTCGATGGCGGACTCATAGGCCGGGAAGGCCACCGGCCAGTTGCGGGAACGACTGGCGGCATCGCCGAGCCGTCCGTATGCCGCGGCAATTTCGGCGGGGTCTGCATCCTCCTCGACGAGGATTTCCGCGGCCCGCTCCTGGGCCCACATCGCCGAGCGCCACTGCCCAAGCTCCCCGCGGGTGTCCGCGAGCACGCCGTATATCGCAGCAAGATCCGTGGTTTCTCCGATTACTTCCGAAAGGTAGGCGATGCGCTCCAGAATAACCGCCTTGAGCGATGAGGCAGGTTGCTCGCGCAGTTCCACCCAGCGCCCCAGTTGCTCCTCCCACGCGAAGCGCGCCTCCTCGGGGTTGGCCGACGCATCGAGCATCAGGCCGATCCACCGGGAATCATCCAGCATTGCCTCGGTGACACCGATGGCCTCCAGATGCGCGGCAAGCGCCAGGCGCACGCCCTGCATTTCCCAGAGGGAAAAGTTGCCATCATCGGCAACGCTGACGGTCGCCCGTTCCACGTCCTGGACGGCATTGAAGATTCCGCGAAGGGAACGTGCACCCCGCGAGGGATACCACGTTGACGGTGTATAGCCACGGGCAATGACGGGCGTCTCGAATGCCAGATGGGACGCCAGGCCGTGATCCCCGGGAAGAACACCATCGGCTTTGATCGTGACCATCTCGTCCACGGGTCGCATCGACAGGCTGGAACGTGTGATGAGGAAGCTGGAAAGTAAATTGATCGAACGTTCCTCATCGGGAAGTGGATCGCCGAGGACAAAGAGATCCCCTTCAGCGGGAAGACTTGTATAGTCATCGATGACCTCCTCCGTTTCGTCCTCGTGATAGACGACGAGAAGGCGCCCGCCGGGAAAATCACGATGAAGGACGAGGCTCGGCGGGTGTTCCGTTACCCGGGGAAGGTCGAAGAGAAGTCCGGCGGTGTCGAAGCCCCCCTGCTCCGGGGCGTACCAGTCCACAATGCGAAGGGCCTCCTGGCGTCCCTCCTCCAGCAGGGTCCGGAGTTCATCGCGCTGGCGCGCTGCCTGAACCCGCAGGGAAAAGGATTCGGCCGTGGATTCGGGGAGGAACTGCTGGAGGCGTCGCTGCGTCGAGCGCCATTCCTCCCGCTTCGCCAAAAAGCGGGCCTGCCATGAACGTTCACGGGGTGTTCGCGCCGCCGGATCATGGAGTTCCGCCAGCCAGGACAGCCGCGCAATCCGCCATTGATCCGTCGCCGTCCATGCATCCAGCAGGTCTCCCTGCTCGACCAGCGTGCGGACGTGGCGCTCCTCCGCCCGGTCCAGCAATTGCCACGGAGGGGCCTGGCTTCCGATCAGCAGTCGTGATGGCACACGAACAAGGTCGTCCAGTCCTTCCCCAAGGAAACCCAGTGCCCGTTCGGAATTCGTTTCCGCCAACCCGGCCCTGATCCGCACCCACCAACGAAGGTGAAGCTGCCCTGAGGCATCTGTATAGTTGAGGGCTTTCTGGATGAATTCATCCCGTCGTTCCTCCTCCTCCCCGGTCAACACGGCAACACGATGGTCGACCAGATGGGAGGCGAGGGAAATACGTCGCAGTTCCACGGGGGTGGCAAACTCGGAGGCAATACGTCGGATCCTTGCCGACTTTTTGTAGATCTCGTCACCCAGGGAGCGGACACGGGCCAGGTGGTCCACCATGGCAAGTCCCCCGTCGGGAACCGACATCAGGAGTCCCTCCAGGCGATGAACATCAACCAGGGTCATCAGGTGCAGAAGACGGGCTGTATAGACTGGCGATTCCGCAGCGGGGGGGGGACCACCCTCGATCTGCCCTGCTGGTTCGTAGGCGAGAAGCGCCCGCGCGGCCTCCCCAAGCGTCGACCACGCCAGCGGTGAATCAGTCGGTGTGTCCAGCATCCAAAGCGCCGAGGCGGGAATGGTTGTCTTCAGTTCGGGTGATGTATTGAGGATTTCCCCCAGGCGCAGCAGGTGATGGGTCGCGCCGTTTACATCAAGGACCTCCACGTTTCCTGATTCAACGCGGGAAAAG
This sequence comes from Candidatus Sumerlaeia bacterium, assembly GCA_020831705.1. Classification (GTDB taxonomy): domain Bacteria; phylum Sumerlaeota; class Sumerlaeia; order SLMS01; family SLMS01; genus JAFIGB01. The sequence goes on from JAFIGB010000139.1 coordinate 16,698, forward strand.
GAAAGCCCGTCGACTGCTGCCTGGACGGCCCGTTGTATATCACCGGAACGAAGCGATTCGCCTGCAAGGCGGTGACTGGTCACCGACCGCATCGAGGCCTCGTAGGGAGTCAAATCAGGACCTTCATGGCGGGCAGCAATTTGCGCCTCGAACATGTCGATGGCTTCGCGGCGCTCCCCAAGGGACTGGCTGACACGAGCCATCAACGCCCGCAACAATGCCCGTTCCTCGCCCGTGGTGAAGGCTTCCGAGCGCCCCCCCTGGTCGGACACCACGGTGGTAAATTCGAAAAGTGCCGACCGCCGCGTTACGGAGACATCGGGAATGAGCCCCGGTTCGTCCAGCATTTCCAGGGAACGTTGTGCGGCCCGGCGGGCCTCCAGAAGCAGGCTCCGGCGTTGGTCAACGTCGGTAATGGTGTTCGCGCGATACTCACGCACGAAGGCGACGTTGCGCCACGATCGGGCAGCCGCAAGGGAGTTCGAAGGATGCAGTTCCGCGAGTGATTCGAAAAGCCGTTCCGCCTCCCGGGATCCGGGATCCCTGTCGCGAAGGGCAAGGGCGCGCCGCCCAAGGAGCTCAAGGCGTGCCTGGCTGACCTGGTCCTTCGTCAGTTTATCCTGTTCCTCCAGTCGGTCCAGACGTTCCAGCGCCTGCTCAAAATGACGGGCAGACTGGTCTGAGTACATCGCCCGGTAGGCCGCGATACCAGCGTTCCAGTGGTACATCATCTCGGTGCGGGGATCCACGAACGACACCCCCGTGTCCTGACGCCGTGTATATAAGTCGTGGGCGCGTATGTATTGATCGAGTCCCAGGGAGGTGTTGGCGGAATTGAGCAGGAGGTCGGCATGGAGTTGCTGCTGGCGTTCGGGATTCACCATGTTCATCGCCCGCTCGTAGGAGTCCATTGCCTCCTCCAGGTACTGGGTCCGGGGGCGTCCCCGTTCCCGGGAAAGGAGGAATCTTTGCTCCAGAAGGAACCCCTCGGTCAGAAGGTAATACGGGGAATCATCCATCCCGATGGCACGGCGTATGGATGAAAGGGCGCGCCTTGAAAGGGGATCCTCGTAGGAAACGGCAAGGCCGTACTTGTAGTGGTCGAGGCCCGTTGCACCCCGTGCCCTGCTCGCGGAGCGATACTCGGCGATCGCTTCCTTGAGGAGGTCCGGTCGTGTTTCCAGCGACTGGATGTGGCCGCGCCAGGCCTCGATATTGCCCGGATCATATTCAAGCAGTTGATTCCATGTGGCGCGTGCGAGCGCCCAGTCACCGAGGAGGGCCTGACGCCGGGCAGTTTCCAGGTAATGGAAGATGATGCGCTCACGAAGCCTTGCCAATCCTGTATAGCGCGCCGCTCCGCCGAGTGGTTCCAGCGCCTGTTCCAGTTCATGCAGACGACGGATTGCCGGCTGCAGTTCCCCCCCGTCAAGCATGTCGTCGATGAGCAGTCGCGATGCATCCACCGTGGGAAGCGGTGCCTCCGTCGGTTTCGCTGCCGCCTCCTCCAATGCGGAACGCCACGCCACCATGTCATTTCCCATCCCCGGCTTGCGGAGCAATTCCGCCTCGGCGAGCCGGATGCGTGCGAGGGCGTGGGGGTAGTCGCCGGTCTGGGAGGCCAGGTTGCGCAGGGCGAAGAGACGCGCTTCGTCCTCCTCTTCACTGGCTGTTGTAATCTGGATCAGCGTCGTTGCCGCCTCGTCCAGGATTCCCTGGTCATTGATGCCGAGGGAGAAGACACCGAGAAGTGCATTCCGGGTTTCCCCTCCAAGGCCAAGGGCGTGATATGCCTGCGATTGAAGGATATAGACACGGGAAAGGAGGTCGGGGGGAAGGCGGTCGGCGTCCCCCTCAAGGAGGGTGCCACTTGTCTGGAGGGCCGCCGTGTGGTTCCCGGCCAGGTACCGCAGCCGGGCAATCTTCAGCATGACTTCCGCAGCATCCCGATCATGGCCACCAGCGGCCAGGCGACCGCGAATGTTTTGGAGGTCGGTGAGTAGATCCTGGCGGGGTTCGAAGGGTTCCCGATTGCGACGGGAATCCAGCCACGCCTCCTCGGCCTCCGCACCGAGAATCTCCACCCGAATGCGATCCTGCTGGATGGGCTCCACGTCACGTTCGAGGAACCGGCCTCCAAGATCGGTTATCTGCCAGTAGCGCTCGGCGCGGAAGAGAAGTTGGAGCAGGCGGATCATCCCCCTGTCACGAATCTCCGTGTCGAGGGGGCGGCGCAGGCCCTCGCGATAGAGGGCAATGGCACCCTCAAGGCCATCCTCCGTTGCCTCCAGGACACGTTCAGCCTCGGCGATGAGTTCCTCGCCGTTCCTCTCCCTGTATAGCTGGGGGTTGTCAACGTGGGCGATTTCGAAGGTGGAGCCCCATCTTCCCGAGACCAGGAACCCCTGCCGACCATGGTGCCGTGTCAGCGAATTGCCATTCGGAATGGGAAAGGAAACCTGGCGCCATTTTTCTCCGTCCAGGACCCAGATAACCGGGTTGTCTCCATCGCCGTAGCTGCCATCACGATTGGTGTCCTCGCTGTATAGCAGGGCGGCTGATCCGTTGATGTCGAGGGCACGAACCGGATACGGGGGTGGGACCGGGAAATAATCCGGTGCCTCGTCCAGCTCCCTGATTGTGCGTGTGGAGAGGGAGTACGCATGGTAGGCAGGTGTTTCGCCCAGGGATCCCATTCGAAAATAAAGGGTGGAGCCGTCGCGGGAAAAGAAAGGTTGTTCCACGGCCCGTCCCCGTGGTGTCAGGCGTTCGGGGCGACCATTGGGAAAGGGTTGGATATAGACATCGCCCAGGGCGTCCTGACGGTGGGAGATAAAGGCGAGATGACGTCCGTCCGGTGAAAAGACGGGGGAGTAGGTCCGAGCGGGATGGCGAAGGTGCGGTTGGGGAACAGTAACGCGCCCATCGGTGATGCGGGCAGCGTGTAGATTGAGAATACCGGTACGTTCCGAGGAAAAGACAAGCCAGGAACCGTTGGGCGACACGGTCGGTGTATAGTCATCCGCCGGAAACGGTGCCACGGTATGGACGGGTGTCTCCGTGGCGGGAACCGGCCCCGGCAATGCCGCCAGGAGCAGGATCACCAGGGTGGGGTGGAGGTGTCGCCGGATCATTTCACCCTCCAACGGCCATCGCGCTCCTGCACGTAGGAACTTGTCGGAGCCGCCTGCTGGTTCAATGTGGCAAGGATCCACGCGACATCGCCGCGGTCGCTTTCAGCCACTCCGGGAGTTGTTTGCATCAGCCGGTTCAGGATCACCTCGCGGTCCCGATTTTCCTCCTCAATAATCTGACGAACAATTGGTTCCTGAAGGGGCCAATCCTCGGGAGGTTCCGGGTTGAGGGTCAACATGCCGTCGTTCCCCTCGCGGACGACCCGGGCCGTCAGCAGGACGTCCAGATCATCACGGTTATAGCGTCGATTGTTCAGTGCCCGCATCACTTCCGCCTGGCTGCCTGTCATGGCCGGTGGCTCGATGATGTTCCCATCCGGGTCGACGGCGCGAACCGAGGAGAAGGTGGTCAGGTCACGACCGATCTCCTCGTAGGTTCCAAGGACCTGGCGTTCCAGTGCTGTTTGTTCCCCAACGAAGACGAGGTTCACCCCAAAGAGTTGACCGCCGCACCCCCCAAGGAGGGGAAGCATGGCGACAAGGCCGACAAGGATGCATGACTTCCAGACATGGCGTCCGGTGTTGTGGCTGATTGTGTCTATCATGGTGGGCTCCATTCTCTTCATTGGTGTTCCTCCAGCAAGTCGATGAGCATGAGGAGGTAATCGCGGACGAGGGCGCTGGAAAGTTCCGAGGCGTCCTCCAGCGCGGGTCTCAGGTAGTTGCCAATATGAAGGCGCTCCAGCAGGGGAATACGGTAGGTAATCCCGCCGGGGCTTGCCATGGTGACTCCAATGTTGATCAGGCCGCCGCGCAATTCAATGTCCACCCCATCCGGGCGGCTGAACTGAAGGGCAGCAAGCACCGCCTGGGCGCCGGGGACGCCTCCATCCTCGTTGGCATTGCGCAACGCACCGCGGAGGACTTCCGCCTCGATGCGGCTGATGTCGAGGCGAATGAAGATATCCTCCAGATATTCAACCAGCCGGGAATCAGGGCTTTGCAACCCCTCCTGAATGCGCACGACAAACGGGAACCGAAGCGTTCCGAAGATGTCTACTTCCCGTCGTTCCTGCGGTGTATTACCAAGGACGGGAAGGAAAACGGCGGCGTCGAGTCCGGTCAGGGAAAAATCTCCGAAAAGCTGCTGGGTGCCCCGCCGTTCCTCCAACTCGCCGTGCATGGCAAAGGTACCACCGAGGAAGGATTCAGCACGGCCAAGGATCGAAAAACGGCCCCGATCGTCCAGTACCGTGATGATCGCATTTTCAATCACCGCCTCCATGGCGGGCGCAGCATAACTGGCACGGCCAAGGTTTAGTACCCCGGTATTGCGCCGTGGTGGTGTTGGGGGAATTCCGGGCAGGAAAAAGGAACGCTCGAAGTTCATCGTGCTAGACAGATCATTCACCAGCGTCGTGTCGTTGTGGCGCAACGAAATATCCGCGAAGTTTTGTGTATAGAACAGGCGCGCCCGTGCTCCCTGCGTCATGCTGTATCCGACGGCGATCTCGGCGGATCCGGAAGCCTCCTGCAGGTACCCCGCTGCGGCAATCGGAGCAAGTTCCTGGCGAAAGCGCATGGAGAACGATCCGGGAATCCGGTCCATGAGTAGCAATATATCCCCGAGCTCCATGATGGGGATGGGCTTGACGTCATCAGGTCGCCCGGACGGGTGGAAGTTGTCCAGGTGGGCCTCGACGACCAGGTCGGTGCCCAGCCCCTCGGACTTCACTGAAAACTCCTCGATGGTGATGGACGCCTGCTTTTCCAGCGGCATGGTTCCCGTGCGGCGGGCGTTCACAACCATACCTGATGAGATGGGAATGGTCATTCCCCCGCCATCATCGCCCGCCGGGGGAATCAATGTAAGATCATTGTGGAGGGAAAAACGCAGCAGGTCGGGATCAAAGGCGAAGGCCAGCTTGGATTCCAGGCCGCGTATATCCACCGCCTCATTGGCAATATGGCCCTCCTCGATGGCTCCATCGACCCTGATCGCGTAATCCCGGATCGGCAGGTCCGACCCTTCGGCAGTTCCAAGTGTCAGGGAGATATCGCCGTTCGATGTCACCAGGCCGGCCAGGTCAACGGGCACCATGGCTCCGAGAAGTTCCGCCACCATGGACAGATCCAGGCGGACAAGGTTATAGTCCGCGACCATGGACGATTGTTCCATATTATAGACAAGGTTGGCGATGAAGTCCAGGCCGCCGCCCAGGTCAAAAGTCAGGTCGCGGACCTCCACCCGGGACATGTCACCGGGAAGGCTTATCTTTGCGCCAAGGCCACCATCGGGGATGAACAGGGGTTCCTGTCCTTCCATGGCAACGGCCAGCGCCTCCCACCGGAGGGCGGGGATGTCCGCCGTGATGGAGCCATCCGTGCCGATCTCCACCCTGTTCTCAAGCAGAAGGCCGATGCCCTCGAAAAATTCCCCCATCACGCCGCCAATGCGGACGTGTCCCTCGTCGAGAACCGTATAGACAATCTCCTCGCCCAGGGTGACGTCCACAACGAAGCGATGGTCGACCTCCAGCCCGTCCATGAGAAGTTCCATGGGAAAGGCGAGGAGAAGCTGGGGGGTGTCGTTGAACAGGGCCATCTCCACCCGGGCGGTGCCGTCCATCACCTCACCCATGGTCAGGTCGGCAATGACCGTCCCGCCAAGGGTGGTTTCCCCGTCGAGGGCTTCCAGCAGCACCCCGGCCTCCTCGAGGATGAGATATCCAAGGTCGAGAAGCCCCCCGTGGTCGAGGGTCAGTAGGGGCGCCATGTCGACCCTGACGCGATCGCCCTCCATGGCAAGGGAGCCGGTCATGGCAAACGCCAATGCCTTTTCCAGGAGGACGTCCAGTTTGTCTATTTCGACGGCAACGGAATCCTCCCCAAGGATCGCCCGCAGGGCCGTCTGGATCCCCCACGATTCCAGGAGGATTCCCTGTTGCTCCAACATGGCGGAGAAATACTGGTCCGGTTCCAGACCAAGGGAAACCTCCCACGATTCGGCATTCGCCTGCCCTGCATGTATATCCAGATGAAGTCCACCCTCCAGAAGCACCATGCCCGGTTCGACGAAATGATCGATCCATCGTTCCTGGAGCAGGGCGAGATCCTTCAGGCCAAGGTGAAGCCGCACATCACTTATGAGGTCATCCTTCAGGGCAAGAATGCCATCCAGCTCAAGGAGATCTGTTTGTATATCCCAGGTGGCATCAATGTCGAAGGGCTCCATGAGGCGTGCCTGAAGGGTCACGTGGAGGGAATCCTCCATTGTTCCCTCGGGAAGGAAGGCGGATCGCAGGAAGAAATCCTGCAGGGCAAGGACCATATCCGCGTTGATTGTCCTCCCTGCACCGCGCGCCTCCAGATTGCCCTCCAATTTGCCGATCAAATCAACGAGGACCGGTTCCAGGACGATGTTGGTGCTGGCGAATTTTTCCAGTCCCTCCAGGGAGACGTCCCACTCCGCCGTGGCTGTATAGACCTTGGCCCCGTAATGTTCAAACATGCCATGGAGGCTGGCGAAGGCCGGAAAGTCCAGCTGCCAGCGGCCGGATTGCTCCTCCGATGAGGCGAAAAGCTCCTCCAGTTGGAGGTGCATCGAAAGCCCCGCCAGGTTCACGGTGTCTGCTGTTCTAAGCATGGCCGCGGGGGGAACCAACCCGGGGTTCAACTTCCAGGTTCCGGGGAGGATTTCCAGGGACAAGCTGCCGTCTTCCACCTTCTCCAGATCCACCAGATTCCCCGCTGCCGTGAGCAGCACATCCAGATCGCCCCGGGCGGGAATCAGATCACGGAAGGTCGTCTTGTCGGCCAACTCGATCGCCTTGGCGGCTGAAAACTGAAAGTCAAATTTGAAGGGGGATGATCCATTCGATTCTTCGAGGAGCGACGCGGTGGCTTGCATCCAATCCGCGTCCAGATCCAGTGACGCCGCTCGTGGCATGAGTTCCTTCGAGTCCACGTCCGACACCACCTTGAGGCGGATGGGCGGCATGACCAGTTCGGAGTCCTCGGCGGCAAAGGCGGGAAGTGCCACATCCTCGACATCCAGCGAGAGGTGAACGGGGGTCGCTCCGTTGCTCAGGTGACCCATGAAGATGGTGTAACGAATTTCCCCCGCCGTGGGGATGTGGTGCCCCTGGTCGAACAGCGAGGCCAACGGTTCCAGGGCGGGAAGGGTCACCTTCCAATTGGCGACGAGGCCTTCATCATCCGCCTCGGCACCAAAATCGAAAACATTCGCCCGCCCCCCTGCATCCAGAAAACCGGTCAACTTGAAGGCGGAAAAATCCAGTTCATCCCCCCGACTCCAATTGGAGAGCGTCGTGGCGAATTCCAGAGGGACCTCGTCGCGCCCATTTCCCAAAATACCGGCGAAGCGCATCCCAAGGGGTGCCTCATCACCGGGCCATCCCAGGTAGAAGGTGCCATTGTGGATCGTCACCTTCGGTGCCGGGCTCCCCTCCATGCGGTCGTCCCAGGTCACGTCGATGTGGTTGACCCGCAAATCCATGGAAAGATTTTTCACCGGAAGGAGCATCCGGGGAAGCAGCTGGGCGAGATCAAGGACGAACGGCTCGCCCGGTTCGATGGGTTGGGGTGGCGGGGGAGCAGGATCCTCCTCCCCGGGCGGCGGGATGAAGGCATCGAAATTGAAGGTGCCATCCTCAAACCGCGTGGCGTGGACGGTGATGCTTTCCACATGGAGGGGGCCGGGGCGTGCCGCTCCTGTGACAAGGGGGACAATCCCCTTGGTCAGTGCAATTCCATGAATTTCAAGAAACCTGGCGGCCGGGTCATCGGCATCCAGATTTTCGTCCCGCAAGGTCACCCGACCGACGGCAACGGGTGCCCACCAGCCGAGACTGATCTTTTCGATTTCCACGGTTCCGGGGAAGATGCCGCTGACCTGACGGGAGATCACCCCTTCAATGGGGAGGAGGGATATGATGGTGGGCAGGGAAAGAAGGAGGAGAAACAGGGCCACAAAGGCCCAAGCAAGCCCCCGCAGGAGACGCTTCCAAAGGGGCCTGCGGGCAGGCCCCTTTGGTGGACGCTTTTCAGCAGTGACGGGCGGTGTATCGGGCACCTTTAACTTTCTCCAGGCGGGTGCCGGAGATTCATCGGTTCCTTACGACGGCGGTGGCCCGACTGAATCTGTCGGCAGCCCTTCCCCCTTGATGGGCGTCAAGCCCTGTTGCTTGAAGGTGGCTGTTGATACGATTCAGACGATCACGAAGGGGTGGGTGGGTCGACGTCAGCCAGCCCCCGCCGGTTCGGGTTCGTGGGCTTGCCATTGTTTCCAGAAAGCGGGGAAGCCCGGTGGGATCATATCCCGCCGTTGCGGCCAACTCGATCCCGAGGGCATCCGCCTCGTATTCCATGGAGCGATCGAATCCCTTTTCGAAAAGGGTTTCCATCCCCAGGTCCACGGCGGCGGAATACCGGGAAATGTTGTCATCGATGGTCACGGCGGCCAGATCGGTGAGGCCGCCAAAAAAGTCCGCCCGCTGGATCATGGAAACCATGTGGCGCTGGGTGATGTGGGCGATTTCATGGGCCAGCACACCGGCCAGCTGGGCCTCATCCTCCATCCGCTGCAACAGTCCCGCGGTGACAAAGACAGAACCACCAGGGCAGGCCCATGCGGTGACATCATCGTGGTCGGAAACGATGAAGACCCAGGGAAGTTCCGGGCGATCGGAATACCGGGCGACCGTCAAGCCAACATTGTTGACGTAGCGCTGAAGATCCATGTCGGGGTGGATACCGCCATAACGTGTGACGGACTTGAGGGCGATGCCCTCGCCGAGGGTGATCTCGGTCTCGTCGGGCATATTGCCCCGTGCCGCTGTAACACGGGTGGCGGCTTCTCCGGCGCGCCGTGCCCGTTCGTCGTCCACACCACCGATACGCATGCCAGCTTCAGTCATCTGGCCCAGTTGGGTGGCGGATACGCCATTGCCTCCGCAGCCTGCGACAAAGGCTCCAAGGAGGGTGAGCATCATCAGGGAAAGGAGTGGGGTTTTCATAATGGATCGATTCCTCCTTCAGCGGCAAAGGCATCCAGTTGGTCCCGGGTGATGCGGGCGCTCAGGTCCTTGACCTTCTTGTAGGATTCGATTGTTTCAGTGGGGACTTCTTTACCGCCCAGTTCCTCGGAGGTGGGACTGAGCCCTCGGATGGCGGTCACATTGGAGCGTTGCCCGGCCCCAAGGTCATCGCGGACGGAGAACATCCCGCCCGTTCCCCCCGTTGCAGGGGCGACATCGGTGACGTTCAGGCGGGCAATGAACCCGGTCTTTCCATTGGGTGTGCGTACCTCGTAGCGCATGCGGTCCTCGTTGATGACACGAAGGGGTGCGCCACGGTCGAGTTCGGCAACGACGGCGTCGCGGGGGCCTGTTCCGGCCCGCACCACCGTTCCGTCGCGGCGAGTATAAACAGTGACCTGTTGTTGCTGGAGGATTACCGGGATTGAAAATCTCGCTTCGAGATTCGGTTCGGTCCCTTCCTGTGGCTCCGTGCCGTGGCTGGAGAGGAGGAGGGAGCAGACTAGGAGAATTGACGAGAACATATTCTGACTCCTGCTGGTCGATTTGGAATCGCGCTGATGCGGTTATTCCGCTTTTTTCTCAAGGGGGCCGGCCCAGGTGGAAAGTCCCCCGTTCAGGTTGGATACCTCAGAGAAGCCTTTTTCAAGGAGAAATGCTCCTGCGTCCATGCTTCTCATGCCCGAGGCGCAATAAACAACGACAGGACGGGTGGGATCGAGTTCGCCGAGGCGCCCTTCCAGGTCATCCACGGGAATGTGGGTGCTTCCCGGGATAAAGCCATCGGCGGCAAGCTCTTCGGCCTCACGGACGTCGAGAAAGACCGGGGGATCCGGTGCCTCAAGGAGGGCAAGGACCTCCTTTGCAGCGAGTTCCTGAGGAACGGCACCGACAGATTCCCAGTCATTGGAGCCGGAAGAGGGAGGCGGGGTTTTTGGTGCCTCCGGTGCTTCCTGCTCCTTATTCCCAAAAAGGAAAGAGAAAAAACCCATGAAGTGGAGTCTCCATATATTTTCTGATGCAACACGGTCAAGAGAACCACAGGTAGGATGTGGACTCAAGGAGGAAACTTCCAGACGCGCTTCGGATTGTCTCCACCAATCCAGAACGCCTCCCAACTCATTTGGTTTGGTGCAATGGGTCAAAAGAACCATGATGGGCTTCCCGACAGCGATCGGCCCCTTCCGGAAAAGGCACCCAGCCGACAATCGTGGCCGATGATCCCTCATGATTTCATTGCCACGGGGGACGGCGGAAGGGACCATCCCCCCCGCATTTTGCCCCACAGAGGGGATTTAAAAAACGAGATGGTCAATGGAATCCACGAACCGTAATCCCGTAACCCCCACGATCCCCCTTCTGATCGTGGCCCTGATGTTCATTCTTTCCGGCGCCAGCGGCCTCATGTACGAGGTCATCTGGACCCGCAAGCTGACCACCTTCTTTGGCAGCACGCTCTACGGCGTTGCCACGGTCCTGAGCGCCTTCATGGGCGGCCTCGCCCTGGGTAGCTACCTTCTCGGCAAGCGCGCCGACAAGATGCGCTACCCTCTTTCCGTTTATGGCATCTACGAGGTGCTCATCGCCCTCGCAGCCCTGGCCTTCCCTTTCGCCCTCAAGGCGACCCAGCCCCTGATCGGTGCCGTGTATGTCACCGGAGGCGAGCGGACCTTCTTTTTCTTCTCCATGTTCCGGTTCGTCATTGTATTTATCCTGCTGATGATTCCCACGACGATGATGGGAGCGACACTTCCCATCCTCAGCAAGGCGGTGACGGAAAACCTCTCCAAGGTTGGCCGTCGCGTTGGCTGGCTGTATGCCCTCAACACAACCGGTGCCGTTCTGGGTGTCTTTACAACGGGCTTTATCCTTCTCGAATTGCTGGGCGTGTGGTACACGACACTTCTTGGCGTCGGCGTAAACATCGCCATCGGCATTGCCGCGATTATTCTGGGGCGGAAGTATTTCACCAAGGATCCCGATGCACCGCCCCCTGCGGTGGAACTTCTTCCCACCCATGGCAGGGAGCATCATGAGGTCTTCTCGAAGAAGGCCATCACGATGGTCCTCGTCACCTACGCAATCAGTGGCTTCATCGCCCTCGCCTATCAGGTGGCCTGGACCCGGGCGTTGATATTCAGCTTCGACCGTCTCAAGGCGACCACCTACAGCTTCAGTGGCATGCTGGTTGTCTTCCTTCTCGGGCTTGCCATTGGCAGCTGGATCATGCAGGGGCTGGTGGACAAGCAGCGCAACCTCCTCCGTCTATACGCCCTGCTCCAGGCAGGAATCGGGCTGGGCGGTGCCCTGTCGTGGTTCATGATCGTCCGTGACTGGAATCTCCTCCCCGAACAGATCGAGGATGGCACGCTGATATACTGGAACGCCGTGGCGAATGTCATGATCACCACGGGCCTTGCCATTGGCCTGCCGACAATTCTCATGGGAATGGCCTTCCCGGTGGTCAGTCGCATCGTGGTCTGCTCGGTTCATCAAATTGGATTTGATGTTGCCCGTGTCTACTCATTGAACACCGTCGGGGCGATTTTGGGATCCTTTCTTGGGGGCTTTTTCCTCGTTCCCCTGTTTGGAATTACCGGGACCATCGCCTTGCTGGCATCGCTCAACCTCCTCATGGCGGGCTTTCTCTTTGCCGTCAATGGCGAGTTGTCGATTCCCGTGCGTCGTGCCATGGCGGTGGGTGCTGTCCTCCTGGCCGTGTTGATTCCATACCGTATTGCCTCCTCGGGAAGTTATCTCCAGCGGCTCCAGCCCAATGAAATCATGATCCACTATGAGGAGGGGGCCATGGCCACCATCAGCGTGGTGGAGAACAACTCCGGCGACAGGACCATTTACGTGGACAACGTCGGTGTGGCGGGAACGGACAAGGTGCTGCTCACCGACCAGAAGTCCCTCGCCCACGTTCCCATGGTGCTTCTCGGCGGCGAGGCGAAAAACGTCCTCAGTGTCGGCTTCGGCTCCGGCGGTGCCAGCTACAGCTATACACTTTATGACAACATCGAGAATATATACACCATTGAAATCGCCCCGGAGGTCCTGCGGGCCGCCCATGTGCTGACCGATTCCAGCCATGGGATCATCTTCCCCGACCGGATCATCAACGAGGCCCGTGCCGCGGGTGCCGATCGCATTACCGGATCGCGCCACCCCGTCAGCTCCTACGTTCACACGCCGGTCCCCGGCTTCAAGACCTTCGATCCCCGTCTGAGCCTCATTGTTGAGGATGCCCGCTCCTATCTTCGCTTCACGGACAAGCAGTTCGACGTCATCGCCACCGACTGCACCGACCTGCGCTACAAGTCGAATGCAAATCTATACGATCTCGAATACTTCCAGCTTTGCCGCGAGCGCATTACCGACGACGGCCTCGTCGTTGTCTGGATGCCCCTGGCGGGCCTTTCCGACCGCGCCTTCCGCACCGCCCTGCGGACCTTCCAGGAGGTCTTCCCCGAGATGACCACCTGGTATTTCACCAACCAGCCGACCCACTACTGCCTTCTCATTGGCGGCAAGGGCCCCCTTCAGATCGACTACGAGGCGATCGTCCGCGCTGCCCAGCTTCCCGGTATTGACATGGACCTGGAGGAAATCGGCCTTCGCAACCCCGAAAAACTTCTTTCCTCCTTCGTCAACGACGAGCGGACCCTCATCGAATTCCTTGATGGTTACCCCCTCAACACCGAGAACTGGCCGATCATTGAGTTCGAATCCCCCCGCTATGGCTACGATGCCCGTCCCCTGCGCGAAAACATGGAGCGTCTTTACCAGCGCCAGGTTCCCGTGGCCGACATTGTCTATAACCTCCCCGACGATCCGGGGATTCTCGATCGCCTCTGGGATCTCCAGCAGGCCAACCACGTCGTCTTTCAGGGACACTCCGAGTATCGCGAGTTCAACTTCACCGAGGCCGCCCGTCTTTACATGAAGGCCCAGGAAATGGTGCCCTTCGACGACAGCATTGCAGGGCTGCTGGACTTCGGCGAGCTCCGTCGCCACTTCGAGACCTCCCTGCCAGCGCCGAACCTGAATACCTTCTGGATTGGTCACAGCCTGGGAAGTGTCTATCTCATGCAGGACCGATTCTCCGACGCCGTGACAATTCTCGAGCCACTGACCAGCGTTATTGAGAATTACGATCTCAACGACCCGGTCATGGGCGAGGAATTCCGCCGCCTTGGCCGGACCCTCAACACCACCCTGGCCGATGTCTATTCAAGGGCAGGCCGCGAACCCCGCGCCGAGGAAGCCCGCCGCCGCGCCGAGCGATTCAGGGAGTAATGGGACGCGGATATCACGGACCGTACTGACATCATTGATGCGATTGACCCAGTGAGTACACAGAAGCATGATTGATGTTGTGGCGGGGCGCTGCTGAATCAGAACATTACCAATGATGTAATGACGATGGCAACAATGCCGCAACCGAAGGCCACGGCGGCTGCGATGAGATTTCGGTGTAACTGCTTTTCGTAAATTTCCTTCTCCGCGGCGCTTGATGCCCGGTCACGCAGGAGCGCCCCCATCATGGCCCGAAAACAAAACCATGTCAGCACCCCTGACCAGAGAAGAAACAAAAAACCGGCGAGAATCTGGGGGCTCACGTTTTTTTGCCCTTGCCGAACCTCGGTTCGGTGCCCGCCATCAGACGCTTGATGTTCGCGCGATGCTTCACGATCACCAGCGTGGAGATAATCAATGTCATGACAAAGAGCGCGCCCACTCCATGGAGAAGCGCCACCAGGATCGGCAGCAGCACCGCTCCGGTGATGGAGCCCAGGCTGACAATGCGGGTCGTTCCAATCACCACACCGAAAACAGCAAAGGTGATGACCATCGGCACCGGTGCGAGCCCGAGGAAGACACCCAGGCTGGTGGCGGCACCCTTGCCGCCGCGTCCGCCCAGGAAAATGTTGAAGAAGTTCCCCAAAAGCACCGCCGCACCAACAAGAACGGCAAAGGCGGGCAATACCCCCATGGCGATGGCGGGAAAGATCACAACGGCCACGAGGGCCTTGCCCACGTCGAGCAGCAATGTCGTCACGCCCAGCTTCCAACCCAAAACCCGCCAGACATTCGTGGTTCCGATGTTCCCGGATCCCTCCTTGCGGACGTCTATACCCTTCACCGCCTTCCCAAGGACGAGCCCGGTGGGCACCGCACCCAAAAGGTAGGCAAGAAACAGGAGTAGCAGCTCCAAAAGAAGGTCCATCGTCACGTTGCCTCCAATGAATTACGCTTCGGGATCCTCGTCGTCCTCGTCATCGTAGATGCCGTAATCGACGTAATCCTCGCCGTCGTCATCCTCGTCGGTGTCTATTCCGTAATAGCGGGCTTCCTCGTCCTCGCTCATTTCCTGGGAAGCGGCGGCACCCTCGCGGCGGGCGTAATCGTCGCCCTCCTCCAGGAAGGCCCCCGCCATGTAGTCATACACCTTGATGCTTTCGCCCGCGTGCTCGGAGGGAATATATCCCGACTCCATGGTGCGGACCACCTTCTCCCAGCCGCGGGGTGGTGCCTTGCGGCGGAAGCGGAGCCGCAACGGCGTGCCCTCGAGTTTGAGCTGCATGTAAAACTGGTTCTTCAGATAGCGATGGTAGCTGAAATAGACAAGCCTCGGGTCGTTGACGAAGAGGCTGAAGGTCGGCGGGCGCATGTCCGTCTGCGTCACGTAGTTGATTTTCAGCTGGGATCCCCGGCGAAGGGGCGGGGAAAGATGGGACGTGGCGCGCTTGACGATGAGGTTCAATTCGCGGGTGCGGAAGCGGCGGTTGAACTGCTTCGCGCAATGGTTGATCATGCCCCAGATGCGGTGGGTGCGCTGACCGGTCTGGGCGCTGATAGTCATGATCGGTGCCCAGCGCATGAAGGAAAACTCCTGGCGGACGTCGCGGATCAGCTCGCCGAAGCGCTGCTCCTTTTCCTCGATGAGATCCCACTTGTTCAGGAGGACGATGCACGCCTTCTTCCTGTCAAGAACGTAGCCTGCCACGTGAAGGTCCTGGGCGGTAATGCCCTCCTCGGTGTCTATCAGAAGGAGACAGACGTCCGCACGGTCAATGGCACGGAACGAGGAGTGGACACTGAGCATTTCCGGGCCGACCTTGATCTTGCCCCGGCGCCGGATACCCGCCGTGTCTATCACGGTGTATTTTCTACCATCCACCACAATGTCCTGGTCGATGGCATCGCGGGTGGTGCCCCCCTCGGGGTTGGCAATGACGCGCTCATGGCCGAAGAGGGTGTTGAGGAGGGTCGACTTGCCCACATTCTGGCGGCCGACAATGGCCACCTTCGTCACGCCTTCCTCCGATGGCTCGTCGTCGGGATCCCACTGCTCGAAGCCCTCGGTTACCTCGTCCATGAGGTCGTATATACCATCCCCATGGAGGGCACTGACGGGGAAAATTTCGTCCAGACCGAAGATGGAAAAGTCGGCGTATGCCTGGGCAATGCTCATGTGCCCCTCGCACTTGTTGACGGCCAGGAAGAAGGGCTTCCCGCTGGCGCGTAGGCGCGAAAGAATTTCGTGGTCGATGGGGTTGTTGGGCTGGTGGATGTCGGTGAGGAAGATAACGCGGTCGGCCTCCTCCACGGCGATCATGCTTTGCTGACGCATTTGCTGGAGCATCGTCGAGACGGTGCTGTCCTCGTAGCCCCCCGTGTCAATGACCGTGTATTGACGCATGCGATACTCGGCGTCGGAATAATGGCGGTCGCGGGTCATTCCCGGGCGGGGGTGGACGACCGCCTTGCGCGACCCGACCAGTCGATTAAATAAGGTCGATTTCCCGACGTTTGGCCGGCCGACGATGGCAATTAGTGGTCTTTGGCGCCCCATGATTCTCCCTGGAAGTCCTGCAATGATGAAGGGCGGCGGAGACAATCCCCGCCGCCCGTTCTATTGTGTGGTCCTCCCCCCGTTGGCGAACAAGGGGAAATGTGTCCGGCGGCCTCAGCGGCCCCGCGTGATGTCGCCCAACGACTTGATCTCCAGGTAGGGTTTCACACGCATTTCGTCCATCTTGAGGTCCCCGCGCAACGTCAGCGGCGTTCCCTCCGGGAGGAGCTCGTTAAATTCATCGGGAAGTTGGGCAAAGAGCGTCGTCACCCCGGTCTGAAGGGTCACGAAGTTCTTTCCGTCCCGGGTAAACACGCGCCCCGAGTTCCCCTTCACCGTGATATTATTGCCAACATGGCCTGGATTGACCTTGTTGAGGGGGATTTCCGTTCCCGGCTCCAATTCCTTTTGTGGAAGGGGGGAGACGGCACGCCCACCCGGCCAACCCTCGCTGGCGGGGGTGTTGATGGTGCTGCGAGCCTGCTTGCCTTTGGCCAAACGCTTCTCGGGAAGGGGTTCGAAGGAAAGGTTTTCCACCTCCTCAATCTGCAACTGGTAGCGGCCCCGATATTCGCCAAGAATCCCCGTCACATAAACCTGACGGCCCGGATAATCGAAGCGGGGCACCTCCTCGGTGTCGCGCCTTGCCCAGTAAATCACGTCGAGATGCTGGCCATTGCCCTCAATAACGACCACACTGGGGGCGCGTTCATTGGCGGGATCGCGAAATTCACGAATGGTGGCCTTCAGGGAGACCCAATTATCCATCAGATGGGCCTTGAGGGCGGGAAGCTGGGCCATGGAGTAGTAGCCGTCCTCGTCCATCTTCGGTGGGTCCGGCTCCGCACCGTCATCCCCGGTGCCATGGCCGTATCCATCAATACGAATCTGATTGGAGTGACGAATCCGTACCTGCAGGGAGCCGCGATGTTCGCCCAATTCCCCGGTCACCGAGACACGGGTGCCTGCCTGGGGAACCCCCTTCTCCCCCTCAATGTGGGGGGCGACCGCTTCCCAATAAACAATAACGAAGGGAGGGGTATGGTCGGGTTGGGTGAGGGTCAACTGGGTGGGGATGTTGGAGGCCGTCGAGGCGCGGGCCTCGCGAATGACGCCGTTCACCGTCACCGTATCGCCAATCTGGGCCGCAGTGAGCGTCTCCGGTGCCACGCCATTGGGAAAGGGCACCAGGTCGGAGGCAGCGGCCTGCGCCTGATTGCCCTGCTGGGCATGGAGATGGGTGGCAGCAACGGGCGTCGCGGCGAGCCCGAGGAGAATCAGGAATCGCTTGAAGGTTTGTGAAAAGTTCATGGTGTGGTCCTTCCTGTTGTTGGTCATGGCCCTGCGCCAAGACGATGATTGAAGCGTCGGGAGGAGGCACTGGCAATGGGAAATTCCGGGGCGGGGGCGGCGAGGCGATTGTCAACTTTGGCGCAGAAGGGGTGAATGATTAAGATTTTTATCTCCTGTTTGAGTTTAATTTCGGGTTGACAACAGTGTCGCCAAAGTTTCGCTTGGTCCCTGAAGTGATGATGGCTGGAGCTTTGGTCAGGTGACTGTGAGTTTGTTCAATTGGAAGAGCCGATTGAGAGGACTGCTAGACTATGCGTGGATCGAGAAGACTGATGGGCATCAATTCCAAAAGAGCGACCGGAGTCTTGTTTGCCTTTCTGGTCGCTCCCTGCTTTTTCTTGAATGCCCATGGAAACGCTCCGGAAAGGCGGGAGATGGTATTCTCCATTGATTCCGGTAACCAGTACACCGGCGTTCAAACTAGAGATACTCGCCTCGCCATTAATGGTGAGGAAGAGGTGGTGCACCAGGCTGCCATGTCTATCGTTGGTTACCTGCGGACAACACGTCTCTACGAGGGTCATCGGGAAATACAGCCCATAAGCACGGTTGAAAGCGGTGAGCGAGTCGTAACGGAAAGGTTATATGATTTTCAGCATGACAAGGAACATGGCCTTCAGTACGCCAAGATTGTGAATAAGTTGATCCTGTTTCATTTTGAGGATGATTCCTGGGATATATTCCGAAAATCAACCACCACTCCGTCGATACGAAGGAATCTTTCAGGGGAGGAGTTGGCTCGCTTTGAGTCCCGGAATATGCACCTTATGTACCGGGTATATAATGATGACAGGGTTCGGAGTGTGTCCCTGGTATCAACAGCATCGACTGTTGATCGAGAGGATGGAAAGGAGCACACTCATCGTTTCCAACCCATGTTTTGGCTGGAAGCACTTGAGGAAAACTATCAGCGAGCAGATGGTCGGGTAAAACGAGAGGCAATGCATGATGAGGAGGGAAGACTTCTCTACATGAAACTCGACAATCAGCGGGGGATGATCAAGGAAGTTATCGTTGAGGGTTGGGACAATGTCTGCAGATGTCCGGCATCTATCAGGATTATCAACTGGCGGAATGGCGCGCCTTACGAAAGTGTCACATTTACCCGTGACGACTCCATCGTGATGGATTATCTGGGGCAGTAAAACCAGGGGTTCGTATATATCGAGAGACGAAGACCCAATGGTCAGCATGAGTCAAGAGGCAAGGAATGGGGGGCAACGCTGCTCCTCATTTACTCTCGAAATAGCGTCAAACCCCGCCACCTGTACATTTATTCAAGTGATTCTTTGACCTACTCTTTCAAACTCTGATTGGAATGATAGCGCAGCGCGCTTGATTCACGTAGCCCGGGGTTGGGTTCGACAGAATCCTACCCCGGGTAATCAACCGGAAAATGCTACCTCGGCAGCGGTTGCCTCACTCGGAGACTGATCGGATGGGGCACGAAACAACCGCTGCTGCGGTATGGTTTTATAGACGTGTTCCCGGGGTAACGCGTTGGCGCGAAACCCCGGGCTGCGGGAAACAAGGCCTCCGGCCTATAACTTACAATGTATATACATTCCCCAATAACTGCAAAACATGAAGTATCTATTGGAAGCAGCTTTCAGCGTTGTGTCACGAAACGGCAAAGGGCGGGAAGCCCCGGTGTCGTGCGGACGCTTCATTCTGTCCGGCTTCGAGTTGTCGACAGGTGCCTTAAAAGTCATCCTCATGGCCCTCATTCCCCGTATCCAGCGCCATGGCGGCGGCGCGGCTGTCGGCTCCGGAGGCGGCCATTTGGCTTTCCAGAAGATCCAGCTGGTCGAGGGCGGAGTCGGGGTCGACGAGGAGGTCCCGCGGCTTGCTTCCCTTGTAGGGGCCCACGATGCCCATCTCCTCGAGCATGTCCATGAGACGACCGGCGCGGGCGAAGCCCACCTTGAGGCGACGTTGCACCAGTGAGGTCGAACCCTTGCGCCCTTCAAGGATCACGCGGGCTGCGGCGCGGACGAGGGCCTCGTCGATGTCCTCGTCCCCGGAACCGGCGGAACCACCGTCGTGGGGAACGAAAAGCCCGGCGTTGACCTTGCCCATGGTCTTGTTGGTGCCGCGCACGACACGGTCCTGGGCGTCGAGGTCGTCGAAGTCTTCGGGAGCACCCATGAGGCGGGCGAGTTCCTTCTGTTCCTTCTCGCTGAGGATGGGCTGGAATTCCTCCACCTCGTACATCGGCTCGCCGTTTTCCTTGCAGTGCTCCACGATGCGTTCGACCTCATCGTCGCTGAGGAAGCTGCCCTGAATGCGGATGGGCTTTCCGGCTCCGGCGGGGGCGAAGAGCATGTCGCCGCGGCCAAGGAGCGCCTCGGCACCGCCCTGGTCGAGGATCGTCCGCGAGTCGACCTTTTGGCGGACCTGGAAGGCGATGCGGGTGGGGAAGTTTGCCTTGATAATACCCGTGATGACGTTCACCGACGGGCGCTGGGTGGCCAGGATCAGGTGGATGCCAACGGCGCGGGCCATCTGGGCCAGGCGCTGGATCGATTCCTCCACCTCGTTTTTCGCCACGACCATCAGGTCGGCAAGCTCGTCGACGACCACCACCATGTGGGGCATGGGAGGGACGGTGCGCCCCTTGAACCTGCCCTGGCGGTCGGGGTCGCTGGCGATTTCGTTATAGCCATCTATATTGCGGACCTTGAAGTCCACCAGCGTCTTGTAGCGTTCCTCCATCTGCTCCACGGCCCAGGCCAGTGCGGCGGCTGCTGCCTTGGGTTCGCAGATCACCGGCGAGATGAGGTGGGGAATGTCCGAATAGATAGAAAGCTCCACGCGCTTGGGATCCACCATGAGGAGGCGGATGCGGTCGGGGCGCTGTCTATACAGGAGGCTGCAGATGATCGTGTTCAGGCAGACCGACTTGCCCGCACCGGTGGCACCGGCGATGAGAAGGTGGGGCATTTTCTTGAGGTCGGCGTAATATGGCTGGCCGTCGATGGTCTTCCCGAGGGCAAAGCCAAGGGGGCTGGGGTGGTCCCAGAACTCGGGACCGGCAACGAGCTCCTTGAAATAGACGCCGCTGCGCTTCTTGTTGGGCACCTCGATGCCGACGGCGGCCTTCCCGGGAATGGGGGCGACGATGCGGACGCTTTCCGCCTTCATGGCCAGGGCAATGTCATGCTCCAGGCCGACAATCTTGGAGACCTTGATGCCCGGGGCGGGCTTGAGCTCGAAACGCGTGACCACCGGCCCCTGCTTCACTTCGGTGACCTTTACCTGGATATTAAAGTCATTGAATGTCTTTTCGAGGGTCTGGGAGATTTCCAGCATTTCCTCGCGGCTCATGCGGTGATCCACCCGGGGGGGATCGTCGAGGAGCTGAATGTCGGGCAGGCGGTATTCGGCAAGGATCCGTCCGCGGCGCTCGGCGTCGGTTTCCTCCGGTTCCATGGCGCTGACACTTGCCGCCTTCATCGCGGCAAGGGGCCCGGCGGGACGGGTATCCAGATCGCCATTGAAAAGCGGGTCGTCGTCGCCCTCCGGATTCCACTGCTCGTCGCTGGCAAGGTCATCGTTCCACGCGGAGAAGGCGGGGCCGTCCTCGTCGGAATCCTCATCGCTGACGGACTTTTCGAGGGTGCGGCGAAGGGCACGTCCCTCGGCGGCATCAAGGATTTCATCCGCCGACTTGTCTTTCGGCGCCTTGGGATCGCGGCGGACGACACCCTCGTCGCCCTCCTCCCAGCGGCTGGGGAACAGCTTGGCGAGGGCGCCGCCCATGTTTGGGTTTTCCAGATCCTCATCGTCCCCGTCCACTTCGGCCTCATCGGCAGGGTTGCCCTTGAGGAAATCCAGTTCGCCCTGACCATCGTCGTGGTAGGTAATGCGGGGGCCTTCGTCCTCTTCATCCTCATCCGCTTCTGCCTCGGCGGCGAGACGCGCCTCCTCGGCAAGGGCACGCTCGTATTCCTCGTCTATACGTGCTTCCTCCAGGGCGTGTGATGCTGCCTGGGCGTCCTCGTCGTAGAGGTCAATGTCCGACTCCTCAATTTCGTCGTGATCGGGGTCATTGAGGACACTGGCGGAGCGGGCGCGGAACAGCCCCGAGAAAAGGCCGCTGCGGCGCGGTTGTTCCTCCCCGGATTCATCGTCCCCGGTGATGCCCT
>JAFIGB010000165.1 GCA_020831705.1 Candidatus Sumerlaeia bacterium
CTGCATTCCTTCCTCCGGGGAGATGGTTCCCGACATCAAGGGCTTTTCGCGCACCAATGTCCTCTACATGCGTGCCTTCGCCGAGGCTTGGCCCGACTTGGAAATTGTCCAACAGCTTGCTGCACAATTGCCCTGGTTCCACAACGCCCTGCTTCTGGATCGGATCAAGGACGCGGCCACGCGCGAGTGGTACGCCCGCAAAGCCATTGAGAACGGATGGAGCCGGGCGATTCTGGAGGTGCAGATCGAGACAGGTGCGCACAAGCGGCAGGGCAAGGCCATCACGTATTTCGAGCAGACGTTGCCCGCGCCCCAGTCCGACATCGCCCAGCAGGTCTTGAAAGACCCGTACACGTTCGACTTTCTGACGCTGCACGATGATGCCGTCGAACGCGACTTGGAGCGGGGGCTTCTTGCCCACCTGAAAGACTTCATGATCGAGTTGGGCATCGGCTTCGCCTTTGTCGGCAGCCAGGTGCACATGGAGGTCGGCGGGCAGGACTTCTACATCGACCTTCTCTTCTACCATCTGCAGTTGCGCTGCTACGTGGTGATCGACCTGAAGATGGGCGAGTTTCAGCCCGAGTATGCGGGGAAGATGAACTTCTACCTTTCCGCCGTTGATGGCCAGCGCCGCCACCCGGACGACGCGCCGAGTATTGGCATGTTGCTGTGCAAGAGCCACAACCGCCTGGTCGTCGAGTATGCGCTGAAGGACATGACGAAGCCGCTGGGCGTCGCGCAGTACCAGATTGCCGAGTCTCTGCCTGAGCGACTGGAGGGCGCTCTTCCGACGGTTGACCAGCTTGAGGCGGAATTGGCGAAGGAAATGTCGAAGCCGAAGTCGGCAAAGAAGAGCAAGAGCACGACACCGAAGGAAAAAAAACATGAATCGTCACGATCCGGGAAATTGAGATGATGACGGTTGCAGGTACCAGCATGGCGGTTCCTGCTGGAAGCGGCCCGGGACAATCAGGAGCATTAAGCATTCACACCATGCAGGTTACGGTAATAAGGGTGCGATGATCCCTGGTCAGGCGCGAGTCGGGTCCGCTCCAATCAATCGTGTTCTTGTCTCCCTCTCCCTTGACGACCCCCGTTCCTCCACCTACGATCTCATCATCGCCAAACACGGCGATCTGATGCGTTAATTCTTGAACATTGGAGATATGCAAATGGCTGATCGTAGTGGACTTGTCACCTTCAAGGGGGGTCCGATGACCCTTACCGGTTCCGGTGCTGTTGCCTCCGGGGATACCTGCCCTGACTTTGTTGTGTCGAAATCCCTCGCTGAGGACATCAAGGCCAGCGACCTGAAGGGAAAGAAGGTCGTTCTCAACGTCGTTCCCTCCCTCGATACCCCGGTTTGCTCGACCCAGACGGCCCGCTTTAACAAGGAAGCCGCCGCGTTGGGCGATGGGGTGGTGATTCTCACCATCAGTGCTGATCTTCCCCCGGCCCAGGCACGGTGGTGCCAGGCCAATTCCGCGGAGGCCATTGTGACGGCTTCGGATTACAAGCATCGTGATTTTGGCGACAAATTCGGCCTGAAAATCAAGGAACTGGGCGTTTTGGCCCGTGCCGTTTATGTCGTTGATGCCTCCGGCAAGGTCGTTCACAGTGAAATTGTGTCGGAAATCGTAAACGAACCGAATTATCAAGCCGCCCTTGACGCCCTCAAGGGGCTGGGCTGAGACTTCTTACCCGCTCCGGGCGGCCATTGACGGTCACCCGGGGCGCCCACCAAGAACATCCAAATAGAGGTACCCGAGCATTATGGCACCAGCCCAGATGGAAACAGCAGCGCCGGTGGTGGCACCGGCCAACAGATTGGCCGGCAAGGTGGCCCTCGTAACGGGGGGAACCCGCGGCATCGGGCTCGCCGTGGCCAAGGCTTACGCCCGCGAGGGAGCCAAGTTGATTATTGCCTCGCGCACCTCCTCCGAACTGAAAAACGCCATGGCGGACATCAAGGCCCTGGGGGCTGATGTCACGGCCACCCGTGTGGACCTCTCCACCCGCGCCTCCTGCGAATCGCTCTACACCGGAGCGATCCGCTCCTACGGCAAGATTGACATTCTCGTCAACAACGCCGGGGTGCTCGGCCCGCTCCTTCCCATCGTGAATTATCCCGCCGATGAGTGGGATCGCGTCATGCGCACCAATACCGACGCCGTCTATTGGCTCACCCGCGCCGTTCTCGGCAACATGATTCCCAACAATGGTGGCTCGATCATCAATGTCACCAGTGGTGTCGGCATCAAGGGGCGCGCGAATTGGGGTGCCTACGCCGCCTCGAAGGCCGCGGTGATCAATTTCACCGAGACCATTTCCGAGGAAATCAGCAAGTACGGCATTCGTATTAACTGCATCAATCCCGGGGCAACCCGCACGATGATGCGCGAGGAAGCCTTCCCCAAGGAAGATCCCGCCACACTTCCTCATCCCAATGACATTGTGAATGCCTTCATTTATTTGGCATCGGACGTGGCAAAGGGCACCACAGGCATGACCTTTCAGGCCTCCGACTGGGTGGGGCGTCAGTTCTAAGCACCCCGCCGAAGTACATCCTCCCCAAGCACCATCCTACGTCCCAACATCAGGATTGACCCTTCCCACTTCCGGGAGGGGTCAGTTCTTTTGTGGTGCCGAATTCCAGCAACAAGATCATGTGTGGATGTTACAATATTGTGAGGATTTTTGCTTCGGAATCTAGGGTTGACAAGTGCTCGGAGGAAACATTTACTCCGTTTCGACAAAATTATTGGAGGCGCCTGATGCCCAAATTATCCTATTTTCATGCCCTGGTGGCATGGGTTTCATGCATGGTCACTGCCATTCCGGGATTTATTTCCGCCCAGGACGTGGTGGGAAGGACAGCCCCGGGTTCCACAAATTATTCCGTGCAGCCGATGGAACGCATCGTCAATATGGGGATGGCGAGTGGAGAGCGATATGCCAATTTTGTACTGGTCGACCCTTCCACAGGACACCATTATTACGGATTGAATCTCTTCAGTAATGCCGGGCTTTTGAAAATCCAACCCAATGCGGGTCATGCCACGCAGACCCGAATCGGGATGTTGCTCCTCAATCAGAACGCTGAAGTGGATACATTGACCGGGGTTTTGGACCCGGATCGCGGGCGTGCGTATATCAGCACCACGACCTCCTCGGGGGCTGCCTCGCCACCGGGAAGATTGGTCACGGTTTCCCTCAATCAGCCGAACCAAACCCCGACCCGTCTGCACACCCATATCATGGACTCCCCGTTTCGTGATCTGACATCGTCCGCCGTCGATTTGGAAAACCAATATGCCTACTTCGGTGGAAGAGCAACATCGACCGGGGATTACCACATCCACAAGTTTGATATTTCCGGTGAGACACCGGCGCTGGTGGCCTCCATGCCAGTGTCTGTAATGGGTCAGTTTTCGGAAATAAAGTATAATGTCACCAGCTTGATTTTTAATCCTTACGATGGCCTGCTCTATGTGGGAACTAGCAGCTCAAATAGGCTGTTGGTGGTTGATCCCGGGGAAGGGGACGCCATGCCATCGATACTATTTAACCAAACAACTGCAACGGATAGATATGGCCGATTTCTTCTTGATCATGACGGGACCGTTCTATACGCGATACCCAATCAAACACTAAGTGGGACACAGACCTTTGCCAAGTATCTTCTGGACGGGAGTGAGTCGGCACCTGTTCGTGTGGGGACCGCCGACTTCGCTTCGAGCTGGGTCTATGAGATGGCCCATGATAAAATTGCAAACAGGATTCTCGTCTCGACGCAGGTTGGTGTGGCCTCTGTGGATCCCGGAAAGCTTCCAACTGATCCACCGCTGCTCGTCGGTGAGGCTGATCTGAGGGCGGCGGGTGAAAACCGGTTCATGACAATGACGGTGGATGAGGAGTACGGCGTCGCGATCGTCTCGGCGGATCGTGGTTCGAGTACAGCTGGTTCCATTCTGAAAGTGGCGCTCCATTCCGGGCTTGAACCACCGGTGCAGGTTGCGGCTGGTCGTGGATTACCCTCCACATCCGCAATACGTGGTGGGGTGCTCGACGAGGAAAATGGAATTCTATACACGGCAAACATCAACTCCATCACGAGTTTTGATGTCACGGGGGAGTCGCAGCCGCCCCTGCTTTCCCTGACGGAAATAGACGGGGTCGCTCAAAATGCAGGTGGTATCGTCGGTGATCCGTCCTCCGGTTATCTCTTCATTGCGGACACACACAACAGCGGGTCCGGTCCGCCACGAATCCACAAGTACAAAATCCCTGAGAATTCCCGGGATCCCCTGATTCATCTCGGCAGTGTTGGAGTGGATGGGATAAATTATCAGAACATTCGGATTCTCAAGTATGACCCGGTCCAGAATGCGATCTATTTCGCCACTCAAAACCCGAGCTTCGTCCTTGCAAAGATTTATGGTGGTGATGGTGAGGATCCACCATCCCTTGTGGAGGTGACATCCCTTGGCTATACCATTGAGTCGATGGAGATTAGTGCCGATGGACTTTATGGCCTGGTCGGTCACAATTCCAATCCCGGCCGCATCCAGAAGGTGAGCCTCGGTGAAGGCACGGACGAAATGACCATCATGGGCGAATACGTGTCCAGCCAAGGTGGCACACGTCGGTTCGAGTACTCGGTTGCCGACCCGGAGAATGATCGTGCGTGGTTCCGCCGGTCCTCATCGCTACACGTCGTTCAGCTTGAGTTTGGGGGATCAAGTCATGATCCCATCCTGGTGGACGACACAAATGTCACCGGGACCTGGTGGGATGGCATGGTCTTTCATCCGGAATACAGCCAATTTTTTGCCGCGCCGGATTCGGAGAGGACCATACGCCGTGTGGATCTCGTCACAACCGATACAGTACAAAGCGAGGTATATACACTCCCTGAAGAGAACCTGACCAATGACAACCCGACCCTGCTTCTTGACAGGACACGCGATGTTGTCTATCGGGCCACCACTGCCCAGGGAATTGCCTTTGAACGAATCCAGCTCAACGGGGCGAGCGGCCCCATGGAGGCCGATTATACAGAAAGGAACGTCTATAACTTCCCCGACAACAATCTCTCCAGCCCCATCCTTGACAAGGAAAGGGGATATCTCCTTTATGCCGGCAACTCAAAAGTCGCCAAGTTCAGGGAGCGCCCGGGGGATGAGCTTCCCGCGAAGGTTTCCGAATTATCCGGCCACGCCTACGCCGGGGTTGCCTACGATCAGGAGTCCGGTTACGCATACTACTATACGTCGCCAAACTTTCAGGGCACTGCTGTCATTGTTTCCAAGGTCCACATTGGCGAGGGGGACAACCCTCCCGTCCTTGTTGGTGAGATCAGCCTTCACGTGGATGACTTCCGGCCTCAGAAGCTGGTTTTGGACACTCAGAATGGTTACGGTTATCTCCTCTGTGATCCAACGCATGTCAGTGAAAGACGGATCGTGAAGATCGATCTTGGCGATGATGGAGAGCCCCCCACCCGTGTTGGCCACTTTAATACCGGTGGTTTCAACACCAATGCATTTGACATGGTGATGACCAATGACGGGCTTCTGGTGGTGGTTTACAACATGAATCCCGTTCGGTTGGTCAAGTACTCGATATCCGGTTCGCTGCCCTCCCAGGTTTCCAGCTATACGTTTCCGTCCGGGACGACAAACTTCCGCGACATTGTGATGCATCCAACAAGCAATCAGGCCTATCTGGTTTTCAATGCGAGCCAGAACACATTGGTCGAGAAGATCAATCTTGGTAATGGATTCGCTGCTCCCTCAAGAGTGGGTGGGCGAACAATCACGGGGCGATATGCATGGCGTGCGGCCATTGATGAGGTCCGGAACCACCTTTATCTTCACCGTGCCCCATCCATGGACACCATGAGTCAATATATTGTCCTTTCGATTGGCGGTGGCTCCACCCTTCCCGAGTTTGTTGCAAACAGAACGGCCAATCTGGGTGTGGATATAAACTTCTCCTCCATGTTGGTTGATTCGGAAGGTGGTTATCTTTACTTCACCCAGAATGACACACCGGCGCATTTATCCAAAATCAGCCTTGGTCAGCGGGACATGATCAAGGGAAGCCGTGTCAATTTCACCGCTGAAGCCTCGGAAATTTCCGGCCTGAACATATACAGCCACAAGGCAGTGGGGGATCTGCGGCTGGCCATCTATACAGCGGACGACCCTCCCCAGCTTGTCTGGCAAAGCGAGATCACAAGCAACACCGCCGCCAATGACTGGCTTCATTTCCCCATTTCCGCGGGAACACCCTCCACCCTCCAGCTGCAGCCCGGATCGTACTTCGCCTGCTGGATGACGAACACCAACGACAGGGTCATGTCCTATGTCAGGTCGGACAGAACGGCGGGTATTGCCGTGCGCCATGCCTTTGGCGAGTTCCCGGAGGGCATGGGTACGGAGACCCGCCCAACGAGGGAACGGTGGTCCATCAATGTTGAATATACAGAAATCCATCCGGAAATGGATGTGCCCACAACTCCTCTCGACTTCGGCTCCCGGGATCTGGCTGACGGTGCGACCGATCCCGATCATGTGACCGTCTCGAACACCGGCCAGCTCCCCGTCGTCATCAATGCCGTCAATATTACGGGTGATCACGTGGGGGACTTCCTCACCTCGACAACCGTGCCGCTGGAAATCCCCGTTGGCCAGTCCGCCGATATAGACGTTTCCTTCCATCCATCAGCGGTGGGGGTACGAACGGCCACCCTGGTGATTGAGGGCAATGATCCGGAAAACAGCATGGTGATGATCGATCTGACCGGAACAGGTATTACGGAAAATCAGCCCGAGCCCCATCGCTTCATTGCCGAGGATCCCAATGCACCCGGCGAAACCATCGAGTTCATCGCACCGGAGGGCACGACCCTTGTCGATGTCGAGATCGTTACGGAATCGATCCCTGCCGGCCTGGGGGACAACATCACCTTTCCCTTCGGTCTCTTCTCCTTTGAAATCCATGGCGTCCCCGTCGGTGGTTCGGCAACGGTGACGATTGAACTGCCGCGGGAGGAACCTCTTTCCGACTACTACCGTTTTGGTCCCCTCGCCGCCAACCCCACGCCTCACTGGTACAGTTTCGGCCACGATGGAACGACGGGAGCAGAAATAGACGGTACAACAATCACACTTCACTTCGTCGATGGAGGACGTGGTGATGATGACCTCACGGCCAACGGAGTGATTGTCGACCCCGGTGGTCCCGTGATCATTGAGTCCTCAACGATGGACTGGATGGACTTGATGGACTGAAAAACCCCTCAAAGCAGTTGGACATCGTGGGCACCGGGTCTGGAGGAATCAGGTCTGGTGCCCGCTTACTTTGTGTAACGCATGACGCTTGGCCGTAACGAGCGGACGGAATCAGCCCTCGTGCCATCGGAGCTGCGGGGCCGGGTGTTGCCGGCTTGAGTATTCGAGGTGGAGAACACGGCGGGCGGCTCCCTCGCCGGTGGAGCGGGGCGAGGCATGACAGAGGAGCGGTTTCATCGCGAGGGTGGTGCCGAGGGGTCCAATGCAGGTCACCACCGGCCCCCGATCGACGAACGCATCAATTTCACCATCGGTCAGGCGGCCTTTGCTGTGACTTTTCGGAATGATCTGAAGGGGCCCATCTCCCGACCCGCAATCGTCGAGAAACAACCGCAGCGTGACCATGGTCTCCAGAAGGCTGGCCGGCGCGGTGGCATGGAGGATGCCCTTCTTCCGCGACCAGGGGCCGAAACCTTCCACATCATGGCGCTCCATGATGGCAACCGACAGATCCTGATGCCATGGGACTGACCAGTTGGCTCCGGGGGGCTTGGCGAAATAGAGCGTCCGAACACAGCGGGCGGGGGCGTCGAGAAGTTCTGAAGCCAGACTGTTGACCCCACCGTCCTCAAGGAGGCGGGGCAGCCCGGGAACATGACGAAATAGATCGCGGGCACCAAAAAGCCGCCCCTTGCGACCAACAGAGAGCACATCCAGGGCATCGTTCAACTGTTGTATAGTCGCCGGTGAGAAACAGGAGGGGATTAGGACATGGCCCTCAATGTCTAGTTGCTGGGCATGGGGGCTGGTCATGGGTTCTCTCTCGTTTTGCGACCAAGCAGTCTGATCTGAACTTATGCACGTTGCGGAAAAACCGGTCAATTGTTGTTCACTGCCAGTGCTTCGGCAAAGGCGCGGATGCTGTCGTGGGTTCCCACGACGAGGAGGGTGTCACCGTCTTCGAGTTGTGTGGAGGCACCGGGGGAGACGATTTCCGTTTCGCCCCGTTTAATTGCGGCGATCTGGATGCCAAAACGGTCGACCAGATTGAGGTCGCGCAGGGTGCCTCCATTGCAGCTTGAAGGCGTCGGCACGTGAACCTGTTCGGTTGCCAGATTGTCAAACCTGTCAAGCCATTGGGGCTTGGCTTCCCGGCGAGAAAGAAAGGTGACAGCCTCGGCGAGGGCCTTCTCGGTTCCAAGCAGGAGGAGCTTGTCGCCGGGAAAGAGGCGTTCCTTTGCCGAAGGGTTGTTGATGGCGTATCCCTGTCTGTCTATACCAACGATGGAGCAGCTGTAATCCGGTCGCAGGCGCAATTCGATGATGCTGTGTCCGGAGTGGAGGGAATCTGCGGGGAGGGTGAATTCCTCCAGACGCAATTCCGGGATGCGGCCCTTGTCCAGCTTTTCAAGGTTCCATCGGCCTTCAGAGTGGGTATTGGCCCCCTGGGCGACGGTAAGTTCACGGCGGAAGGAAATCTCCATGCGCGACTGCCAGAGGATGAGTTTCTTCCACAGGAGGATCGTCGTCAGGATGAGGATGGCGAGCACGGCGGCGAGGAGCGGGTAGGGGAGGGCACCGGTGGGTATCAGGGCAAAGAGCCACACGGCGGCAAAGGCAATGCAGGCGCTGGCGATTGCCCGTTCGACGAGGACGCTGGGCAGGGGGTTCTGCTGGCGACCGGCCGCAGCGGCCTCGGCCACAATCATCGACAGGGCCGAGACATTTCGCCAGATCGCAACCACTGGTGGGAGCAGAAACAAA
Source organism: Candidatus Sumerlaeia bacterium (assembly GCA_020831705.1). GTDB lineage: Bacteria > Sumerlaeota > Sumerlaeia > SLMS01 > SLMS01 > JAFIGB01. Next base: position 9,066 of record JAFIGB010000165.1, read on the forward strand.
CCCACGGCGATGATCAGCAGGATCATTGTTCCGTTGGGAAAGAGAAGATTCTCGCCCACCCCCCGCCGCATTAATCCGTAGATCGGTGACGTGAGGGCAAGGAGTCCGCCGACGAGAAGGAGGAGAACAACAGTCTGAATAAGGCGCGGGAGAATCAGCTTCCAGGCGAGGCTCCGATTCTGGTGCGCGTGAAGATTCTCCAGCCATTGATGATACGTTTCGATTCCACGGTGAATGGTGGCGGGAATGGCTCCCTCGATTCCGCGACTGATGGTTTCGGAGCGGCGAATCAGGGCGGGGCTGATCAGGCAGGTAATCAGGGAGGCACCCACTGCGGCGGGGTAGAAGGTTTCCGGCATGACCCCGGAGGAAATACCAAGAAAGGCAATGACGAAGGAAAATTCCCCCAGGGGTGTGAGGGTCAGCGACGCCCTGATGGAATCCTGAATGACATTTCCCGTCAGCAGCAGGGCCACGAGCATTGCAATAGCCCGGAGGATGATGGCGGCCCCGATAAGGGCGAGCATCATGGGCCAGAATTCCGGCAGCAGGGTGACGTTGAACATCATCCCCATGGCGACAAAGAAGACGGCACCAAAGAGGTGGCGCAGCCCCTCGAAGAGGCGGTCGACCTCCCCGCGCTGGGGTGTACTGCCAATAATCGCTCCGAGAATGAAGGCCGTCAGGGCCATGGAGTAGCCAAGATAGACGGAAAGCCAGCCGAGCCCAAGAAGGAGACCCGCAACGACGAGCATGCGCAGTTCGCTGATGCCCTTCAGGTCCAGCCAGCGAAGAAGACGGGGAACGAGGAGGATCACAACAACAGAAAAAAGCGCGACAAATCCCATGAATGCGGCGAGAATCATCCACACCGACTCGCTTCCATCGTCTCCGAAATAGACCATTGATGTCAGGAGGGTCAGCATCACAATGGCGACGATGTCCTCCATGAGGGTCACACCGAGGGAAAGCTGGCCCCAACGGGAGTGATTGGAACGCATTTCCTCCAAAACCTTGGCGATGATCGCGGAACTGGAGACCATGAGAATGCCGGCGATGAAGAGGCCCTGAAGGTCGGAGATTCCAAGGATAAAGGAGGTTGTGCGACTGAGGAGCAGTATAAACAGGGCTGCAATGACCGTCGCCAGGGGAAGCGAGACCCCAAGGAGTTTCATTTTCCGCAGGCTGAAGCTGAGACCGAT
>JAFIGB010000171.1 GCA_020831705.1 Candidatus Sumerlaeia bacterium
TTGCCTGCCGATTCGGGGTCATCCGGTCCCCGCCGGATCTTGCGATCCAACAGGTAGATAAACATCAGGAAGAGAATGGAGTAGATCACGGCGAACATGATCAATGATGTCAGGACCGCCCCGGCACCTACGGCCTTGGAGATTCCGTCCTCGGTGCGCAGGATGTTATAGACAATCCAAGGTTGCCGCCCAACCTCCGCCGCGATCCAGCCACCCTGATTGGCGAGATACGGCAGGATCACCGAGAATACCCACACCCACAGAAGCCATGTCGTTTCGAACAGCTTCCCCCGCCAAAGGAGGAACAGGCTGTAAAAGGTCATGAGAATGAAGAGCATTCCCAGCGCAATCATGATGTGATACGTCTGAAACGGTATCTGGAGGGGCGGGCGATCCTCGGGGGCGAACTGGTCAAGCCCGGTGACCGGTGTCTTGAAATCGCCATGAACAAGGAAGCTGAGAGCACCGGGAATGGCCACACCAAAACGCACCCGTTCCTGTTCCGCATCCGGCCAGCCAAAGAGGTACAGCGGCGTGGATTCCTCGGTCTTGAAAACGCCCTCAAACGCCGCCAGTTTCGCGGGCTGGTGCTCGGCCACGACATGGGCGCTCATGTGGCCGGTAACCAATTGCATGACCGACGCCACGGCCGCAAAAACCAACGCAATGGTGAAACAGCGCTTCGAGAAGTCTATATGGCGTCCCCGGATCAGGTACCAGGCGCAAATACTCATGACAACAAAGGCCGCGAGGACAAAGCAGCCAAAGATCACGTGGGATAGACGCACCATGGACGAGGGATTGAACACCATCACCCAGAAGTCGGTAATTTCCGCACGGGGCTGAAGACCCTCGGCGAGGGGATCGAAAACAAAAGGCTCGGGGATTTCCACCTTGTTGCCGGCAATGTCACGGCCAACGATGTGGTAACCGGCCGGTGTCTGCATCCAGCTGTTTGCAACAACGATCCATACGGCGGAGAACATGGAGCCGAGGAAGACCATGATGGTGGAGAAGAAGTGGAACTTCGGCGAAACCCGGTCCCAGCCAAAAACCAGAATGGCGAGGAAGCCGGACTCAAGAAAGAAGGCGAATATACCTTCGGCTGCCAGGGCCGACCCGAACACATCGCCAACAAACCGCGAGTAGGTCGCCCAGTTGGTGCCGAATTCGAATTCCATCACAATGCCGCTGGCAACACCGAGGGCGAAAGCAAGGGCGAAGATCTTGACCCAGAACTTGGTCATCGCCTCGTAGACGGGATTCTTGGTGTAAAGATACGTGCCCTCCATGATCACCAGCATCGCCGCCAAACCGATATTCAGCGGGGGGAAGATGTAGTGAAACATGATCGTGAAGGCGAACTGGATACGTGCGAGGAATACAACGTCTGTGAGGAGTTCAAACATCGGTCGCTCCGTCGTTCTTTCCGCGATGCCCTGTCTATACGGCGGAGCATCCAAAAGTTATGTGCGCCCCGGGGCAATCAGCCGCGGGGACGTTGCTGCCAGGTCTTCCAGGATCCGGCGAAGTTTCGCGCCTTGAAGCCTTCCTGCACGAGGATCCTGCATGCCATGTAGGAGCGTTGCCCCGACATGCAATGTACTATAATTTCCCGGTCCCGGGGCAGCTCACCAAGCCGCCTGCGGAGTTCCCCGAGGGGAATGTTCACCGAACCTTCAATGAACCCAAACTTGTCCCGCTCCGGAGCATCCCGAACGTCCAGAACGACCGTTGCCGCCTCGTCCCGACCGGCGACATCAGCCGCCGTTGCAATACGAACGAGTCCCTCCTTCACATTCTGGGCCGCCATACCCGCCATGTTGACGGGATCCTTGGCCGAGCCGTACGGAGGTGCGTAGGCAAGTTCGACTTCTGCAATGTCATCGACGGTCAAACCACCCGCCATGGCCGTTGCGAGGACGTCTATACGCTTATCAACGCCATCCCGCCCAACGGCCTGGGCACCGAGGAGGTGTCCGCTCGTCGGATCGAAGAGGATCTTCATCGAAATGGGCTGGGCGCCGGGGTAATACCCGGCATGGCTGCCAGGATGGAGGGGAAGGGAAACATACGTGATGCCCTCCTTGTCCAGCTGCCGGGAATTTGCCCCGGTGCATGCTGCTGTCAGGTCAAAGAGCCGCAACACCGCCGTGCCCCAGCTGCCCTTGAAGACACTTGGGATGTCGAAAATATTGTCCGCCACGACACGGCCCTGGCGATTTGCCGGGCCTGCAAGGGGAAGGAGCGTCCACTGGTTCGTCACCCGATGGCGGACCTCCACTGCGTCGCCAATGGCGTATATATCGCCATCACTTGTTCGCATGTGCTCATCGACGCGAATGCCACCAAGATCCCCGATCTCCAGTCCGGCAGCCCTGGCAAGGGAGGTCTCGGGACGCACACCCAGGCCGAGAATGACAATATCTCCGGGGAGACGCTGACCGCTCTTGAGTACCACCGTGGATGCCCTGGCTTCCTCACCCTCCGCCGGTTCCTCAAAACCTGCCACGGGATCCCCGAGGTATAGACGGACACCGTATGCCTCAAGCTCCTGGTGAAGCAACTCGGCCATCTCGGCATCAAGGGGCGCCATCACCTGGGGAAGGGCCTCGGCAACGGCAACATCAAGCCCGCGGTGGCGGAGCTGCTCGACCATCTCAAGGCCGATATATCCACCGCCGACCACCACGGCGCTCTTCGCCCCGACCTTGTCTATCCACTGGTCGATGGCTTCCATGTCGGGAATGTTTCTCAGGGTGAACTGGCCCGACCGGTCAATTCCGGGAATGGGGGGCTTGAGGGGGGCGGCGCCGGGGGAAAGGACGAGAACATCATAACTTTCCTCATATTCCCGACCACCATTGGTTTCCCGAATTGCCACCACCTTCCGTTGCCGGTCGATGGAGAGCACTTCGGAATTCTCGCGGACATCAAGGGCCAGGTTCCGGTTCAGCTTCTCCGGTGTCTGGACCTGCAACTTCGCCGCATCCTTGATTTCGCGTCCGATGAAATAGGGAAGGCCGCAATTCGCAAAGGAGACATGGGGGCCACGTTCAAAAACCACAATTTCGGAGTGCTCACTCAACCTTCTGGCCCGGGCGGCGCAACTGGCTCCTCCGGCGACTCCTCCAACGATGACGACTTTTCTCGGGTTACTCATGGTGCACTCCTGAAGGCAAGGTCGGTGTATCTAAGATAAAGGGTGTCCGCAATAGCAATATTAGGGGTTTGGAAAAAAATAACGCCCCAAAGTTCCCAGCGAGGTTACCAGGTCAGCGGATTGTGCAGCTTGCTCCGGTGTCGGGGGCGGTTCGATTCCAGGGCATTCGGGCAAGCAGCAACGCCAGGCCACACCAATCGGTGATTCCGGCAAAGGTCAACCCGCAGCCGAAGAAGAGGGGAACAAGGGCGAAGTAGGGATTCACAAGGAGCGCCAGAAGGCTGAAGAGTACCACAGGAACACCAATGGCAATGCGGACCTGCCGTTCGAGGGAAATCCCTTTCCCGGATCGCAGAACTGGGAGGCCACCGGTAATCCAGGCATCCGTTCCCCCGGCAACAACACCGGTAATTTCAATCTGGTGTTCGGCAAGAATGGCGGCTGCTTTTGCCGCACGGGATCCTGATTTACAGATCAGATAAACCGATGCGCCTTCGGATTCCTTCTGAAGCTTCCCGCAAGCGGCCTTGTCGAGAAACTGCAGAGGGAGGAGTTCAGCCTTTTCGGCATGAACCTGCTGGTACTCCATGGGTGTGCGAACATCAATGAGACGGACGGATTTGCCGTCCTTGATCTCCTGCCACACTGTTTGGGGGGTTGTTTCCTTGATCGCTGCCATGGGAGAGGGCTCCTTCCCGGGTGAATGCTGACACAATATGTCCGCATACCTTGGCTCGCCGTCAACAGGATTTATTCCAATTTTGGAATATTTGGATTGTTTGCTAGATGTCAAAGCTCCATCCGGTCAACGCCGCAGAAAGCTCCCCCTGCTGGCGTTTCACCGCATCACAGACCAGGGAGCAAACCTCGAAGACGGATTCGTCCTTGATGCGATAAAAGGACTGATTGCCATCCCGGCGGTAAGTGACGATGCCGCTTTGGCGAAGGACGCCCAGATGTTTCGAGATGGTCGCCTGGGCAATGTTCAGGTCATCGACCAATGTCCGGACGTTGCATTCCCCCTGCTTTAACCGCAGCAGAATCCGCAATCTTGCCTCGTCGGCAAGGGCGCGGAGCCGCTCGGCGGTGATTCGGATCATTTCTGGTGAGGGGGCGGTTTTCTTCGACATGGAATATCCCTTTTCGAATATTCCGCATTCGTGATGGACGGTGCCCAAGGCGTCAACAGGAACAATTGTCACATCCCCCTTGCAAGAGCCCTCCGAATACCGGGAAAAAAGGGGGCGGTCGGGTTGGATTCCCAATCCGCCCTGCTCCTGAATTCGGAGGATTTCTCATCAGATGGACGCTGGCACCATGGACATTGTCACGGAGGAGGAGTCGGTGCGTGAGACGCTCCCGGCACCCCTTCCCCCAATACGCATCGGGAACCTGGAATTTTCCCCTCCGGTTTTCCCGGCCCCCATGTGCGGCATCAGCGACCGCCCCTGGAGGATGTTTGCCCGGGAACAGGGCTGCCCGCTCGTCTACACGCAGATGGTCAGCAGCGAGGCCATGGTGAGGGAGGGGCAGGACAAATCCTGGCGAATCCTCGACATGTATCTGGAACCCGGCCCCGTCTGTGCCCAGTTGTTTGGCGGCGATCCCTGCCATCTGGCGGAAACGGCACGGCGCCTGCAGGATGCGGGGGCAACGATCGTTGACCTCAACATGGGCTGCCCGGTGAACAAGATCGTGAAGTCCAATGGCGGAAGCGCCCTGATGACCCAGCCCGATCTGGTTCGCGAGATTTTCCACCGGGTTCGCGAGGTCCTCACCGTTCCCTTCACGGTGAAATTCCGTGCGGGGTGGGAAACTTTCGGAGGCGAGGCCTTCACCGTGGCCCAAATTGCCGAGGAGGAGGGGCTCGATGCCGTGGCCATCCATGCGCGCACCCGCCAGCAGGGCTACAAGGGGAAGGCCGATTGGACGATCATCCGTGCCCTCAAGGAGCGGATCAAGCTCCCGGTCATCGGCAATGGCGACGTCAAATCAGCCAACGATGCCGTGAGGATGGTTCGTGATTTCGGTGCCGATGGCGTCATGATTGGCCGTGGCTGCATGGGCAACCCGTGGATTTTCGGCGAGATTGTGGCCCGATTCACCGGGAAACCAGACCCTGCCCCACCCACGGTGGACGAACGTCTCGACACGGTGCTGCGACACGGCGAGCTCATGGCCATGCGCAAGGGTGAGAATCTCGGCCTTCGTGAGTTCCGCAAGCATGTCGTGGCCTACATGAAGGCATTTCCCCACGCCAAGGAGATGAAGCAGCAACTCCTTCAGGCAACCACGCTGGTGGAGTATCATGAAATCATTGAACGTGGCCGGGATCAAATTCGTACCCGCGAGGCGGAGGCCAGACAGCGCCGGTACGAGGAGTTATCCCATGATCCCGATGACCCGGCGCTCTTCCACCACGGCAGTTGCCAGGACTGCTGAGGCGACCTGCTTCGTCCCATTACGCCACAAATATTTGGACATCCCGTCCGATTTGAATAAATTCGCCCCGAACAAGCTGGCCTGAAACTTGGTCCAAACTGATATTGGTGTTCCCCTCGTGGTACATTTTGGGGAAATGTTCCGGTATCCATCAAAAAGGACCTGATGCCTCCGATGTCCAGCAAGCTAAACGACCTGCAGTCCGGAAGACTTCTTTCCTCCGTTCCCTCCCTGACAATACCAGGAGCGAGAAAGATCATCCTTTCCATTTTTTCCCGCATGACAACGGGTGCCCTGCGCGTGGAACTTCCCGACGGTCGCCGTGTCACCTACGGCACGGAATCCATCGCCACTCCCCCACTGATGCGAATCCACGAGGAACGCTTTTTCACGCGGCTGATTGTCGGCGGAAGCGTCGCCCTCGGGGAAGCCTATGTGGATGGAGACTGGGATTCACCGGACCTGACCGCCGTCCTCACCGTCCTTGCCCAAAACATGACGCAGGTCAATGACGGGGAGTTGTGGACATCCCTTGCATCGAGGATCGGAAACAGGCTCCGTCATCTCATGAACCGCAACAACCTGACGGGGAGTCGCGGAAATATATCCTACCATTACGACATCGGCAACGACTTCTATCAGCTAATGCTCGACGAGACGATGACGTATTCCTCCGCGCTTTATACTTCGCAGGAGGAGTCCCTCGAACAGGGGCAGACGAACAAGATCAGAGCGCTCCTCGACCGGGTGGATGCCCGGGAGGGTGATCACATTTTGGAGATCGGTTCGGGGTGGGGATCGCTGGCACTGGAGGCGGCCCGGGAACGGGGTTGTCGGGTCACGACGATCACGCTTTCCAAGGAGCAACTCCGGGTCGTGCGCAATCGTGTCCGCAATGCCGGTCTCGAAGGTCGCATCAAGCCGATGCTTTGTGATTACCGGCGCATGAGGGGCCAATTTGACAAGGTCGTATCCGTGGAAATGATTGAGGCCGTTGGCCATGAGTACCTGGGCACATACTTCCGCCATGTGGACAGGCTGCTGAAGCCCAACGGACTTGTCGCCCTTCAAGCGATCACGATCCCCGACCAACGATATGAACGTTATAGACGGACTCCGGATTGGATCCAGAAGTATATCTTCCCGGGAGCGGTTGTTCCCTCCGTGACCGCCTTGAGCACGGCGATGACAAAACACTCCTCCCTTTACATGGAAAGCATGACGAACTTCCCCCAGGATTACGCCCGGACGCTTCGTGAATGGAGCCATCGATTTGAGGCGAACCTGCGCCAGGTCTTCGCGTTGGGATACGATGAGAAATTCGTCCGCATGTGGCGGTATTACCTCGCCTATTGCGAGGCCGGATTTGCGGCGCGGGTCCTTGGAGTTGTCCACATGACACTCAGCAGGGCAGGGAATGGAACCCTCAACACGATGGGACATTCCCCAAAATGAGCGAAGGCACCAGGCCTGCTTACAATGGGGACGAATTGTTCCCCCTGAAGGTCGCCGTCACATTCCTCCTGGTTGGATTCGTGGTCTATCTGGCCCTTGAATTCCTTCTCTTCTGGCCTTCCTCATTCTCGGTTTTCTGGGGCGAAATCTGGGGCCGGGCCGTCCTGATCGATCTTTACCTCATGCTGCTGCTTGCTGGTGGTTGGGCCGTTTACCGGGAATCAAAAACACGCTGGAAGATCATCTGGCCGGTCCTGTTTTTTGCCACGGGAAGCATCGGCGTTCTTGTATATATTCTTAAGGTACTGGCACCATTAAAGAGCTGGAGCGAGATGCCCCGCTTCTTCCTTGGGCCTGAAAAGGAGTTGAATTGATGAACACCCTCATCAAGTTGTCCGTACTGTTCATGCTGTTTTTTTCCATCCCCGCAATGGCAGAACCTGAAGGTTTCAAGGTCGAGAAGGGGAATGGGGAGGATTGCTCCGCCGGGGCCTGCTTTCCAAAGGCGGTCATCCTTGATGATGTGGAAATGAAGCTTCGAAAAACCCACCTCTTTCGTTACTGGGGTTTTCGGGTCTACTCCGTCGCCCTCTATACAAAGGCGGATTTCAGGAAGGGGGACGACATCCTTGATGATGTTCCCAAGCGCCTTGTCCTCCATTACCATCGCAGCATCGACCGTGGAAAGATGATCGAGGGAGCGGAGGTTGTCATGCCCCGCAATGAGGGGGACAACATGGATGCCCTCAAGGAGCGCCTTGACAAGGTCAACGCGGCCTACGTGGACGTCTCCTCCGGTGATGAGTACGCCATCGACTACCTCCCTGGAAAGGGACTTGTGATTTCCCTCAATGGGGAACCAACGGTATCCGTGGAGGGCGCCGATTTTGCCCGGGCCTACTTCGGCATCTGGCTTGGGGAAAAGCCGATCAATGACGGCTTGAAAAGGACGTTGCTGGATTTCGACTACTAGGGAGGCCCGCGTGAATCCGATCATTTGGTGGATCCGCCGTGATGCGCGACTCGCGGACAACGCCGCGCTATATGAAGCCATCAAGGCCGGATATCAGGTCATCCCCCTGTATATACACGCCCCCGGGGAGGAGGCTCCCTGGGAGCCGGGTGCTGCGGCCCGATGGTGGCAGCATTTTTCCCTGCACCACCTGAAGGAAAGGCTGGAAGACCACGGATCCCGGTTGGTGATTCGCCGGGGAGAAAGTCTTGAGACCCTGCGCAGGGTCATCGGGGAAACTGGGGCGGCAGGGGTCCACTGGAACCGGCTTTATGAACCCGCCATTGTGAAGCGGGATACGGAAATCAAGCGAAGCCTCCGCGAGGAGGGTTACATCGCCCGATCGTTTTCCGGGGCGCTCCTGCACGAGCCAACCAACATCACCAACAAATCCGGCAAGCCCTTTCAGGTATATACACCCTTCTGGAAGCATCTCCAGTCGCTGGACGATCCCCCTCGTCCCCTTCCCGAGCCCTCCAGCATTCCCACACCCGGGGACCTCCCTTCCGGCCTTGCACTCGATGACCTCAAGCTTCTCCCACGAATCAAGTGGGATGGGGAAATGCGCAAGGTATGGGTACCGGGGGAAGGGGGTGCCACCCAGGCATTCAATGGCTTCCTCAGGGAGCGCATCACCCTGTACAACGACGAACGCAACAGGCCCGATCGCAACGGCGTCTCCCGCCTTTCCCCCTTTCTTCATCACGGCGATCTGACACCGCGCCAGCTTTGGCATGGGGTGAGGGACGCCATGGATGCCATTCACAACTCCAGGGATTCACGGGCCTCCTGCTGGTCATGGCTGCGCCAGGTTGCCTGGCGGGAATTCAGCCATCACCTCCTGTTCCATTTCCCCCACACCCAGAATGAGCCGCTTCGGCATGAATTTTCCGCGTTCCCGTGGCGTAAGGATGACGGAGCCCTGAAGGCCTGGCAGGCGGGAAAAACGGGATACCCCATCGTGGATGCCGGCATGAGAGAGCTTTGGGCAACGGGGTGGATGCACAATCGCGTGCGGATGATCACGGCGTCCTTTCTGGTGAAACACCTTCGGATTCACTGGTTGGAGGGTGCCCGGTGGTTTTGGGACACGCTTGTGGATGCAAGCCTGGCAAACAATACCATGGGTTGGCAGTGGACCAGCGGGTGTGGAGCCGATGCCGCCCCCTATTTTCGGATCTTCAATCCGATCACCCAGGGGGAAAAATTTGATGAGACCGGTGACTACACCCGCCACTGGATTCCCGAAATCACCTTGCTTCCGAACCGGTTTCTTTGGAAGCCTTGGGAGTCGTCGGAGGATGTGCTCGAAAAGGCCGGCGTGCGACTTGGAGAAACCTACCCATACCCCATCGTGGATCACTTCACGGAACGGGAGAATGCCCTGGCGGGTTATGAGGAGGTAAAGTCCCACAAAAAAGGGAACTAATGATCAAATCACATCTGTACCTTCCTGTTTTGGGCGCATTCCTTCTGGGAATCCTGGCCGGTTGCTCCACCACGACCACAAGCACTACACCTCGGACCGCCGTGGAGATCGCCCTCCTGACGGAGGCCGGCGAAAGCACCGTCTCCCAAATGGGCGTGGACGGCAACATCTTCTACAACCGCTTTTACATCGATGTTGATGAGTATGACACCTACGAGAGGGAGTACATGGTCTCGGCCCTTCGTCGTCGCCTTCTGCAACATGGCATGCACTCGGTGATGACCCCGGATGAAGCCGATGTCATTGTTCACGCAAGGTCAGGTGTCCTTGCCATCGATGAATCACGCACCCTCATTGGTATCCCCGAAATTCCCCTTCCCATCCCGAGTGCCGACGGTGGGGGAAGCTACATTGCCACACCGGAGCTGGCGCTTTTTCGACGCCATGTCCAAATCGCCAGAAGTCGCCTTTCCGTTTATGGAACGGAGACCGTCACCAACGGAATGGCCTTCGACATGGGCACCGCCACCTCCCAGCGCTTCTATACACGGTGGGTATTTTTTGCCTTCATCAGTTTCCGTACCACCGACCTCGGACCGCCGTATCGCACCCGCACGATGGAGTAACACCCCCGATACAAATGAACACATCCATACAGAATCACCCTGTCTTTATATCAGGGCTTGATTCTGTTGGAAAGCCATTCTCATTCAGACTGACTTCAGGTCGGTGATGAATTGGAAAACCGTTTCGGGATCTTCTCTAAAAAACGCCGCGGCCGTACCGATACTCAGGTTGGTACCGCCAAATAACAAAGACCATTTCCCCCCTCCCATCATGGAAGGGGTCGCTCCGGTAAAGTTCCTCCTGCTCATGAAGGAGGATCGTTCCCCCCGATTCCCGGTGCAGATGACTTCTGCGTGTATACTCATGGGTTCCATACCCGGGACTGACGCGCTCGAGGGGAACGGCATGATGGGCGACAAAGTCCACACCACTTTCCTCAAGGTAGTGGGCAAGACCTGATTCCACCAGGGCGTTCTGGTAGGCCCTGTTGTTGATCACGCCATCAAGGTTCACAACCCCGCCACCGCGGAAGGCCCCAAAGACGCCGCTGTCGCTCATGCCGATGAAGCGACCATCTGTAATATTTTCCCGCGCCCAAAGTGCCGCATCGAAGCTTCTTGCCTGAAAGGCGCGCGCCTCCCTTCCACTGAGAAAGAGAACGTTCAGCAGGATAGCCCCGATGGCGAGGGCGAAGAAACCCGACGTGAGAAATTTACCGCCGGGAAACCGCGACACCAGAATGGCGGCAACAACCGCGAGGGGTACATACCACCCCGTGAAGTGCCAAACGTGCACCGCCCAATGCATGAAGAGGATTGTATTCAATCCGTGGATGACAACAAAGGCTGCCGAGCAATACAGGGTCAGGCGCAACTCGGCATGGGACATCAGGGTGCTCCGGCAAAGCACCACCCCGAGTAGAATCACGCCACCAAAAAGGAAGGACACCGGATACGTCAGCAACCATTGGGATTGGAACCCGATTTCCGGGAGCGAACTCTTCAGCTTTCCACTGATGGGGGTCATGCTGTCAAAATAGACATGATTGATGGCAAAATAGAGGGCCGCCGTCATCAGGACCGGAAAGGCCCAGAGGGAGGTCTTTAACAGGAATCCACCCCAGGAGCGGCGGCCGTCCCCATGATCGCCGGGGAAGCGACCGGAGCACTGGAGCATCAGGGCAACAACGGCAATGGCAATACATAACAGGGCATGATCAAGCCGGGCAAGAAACCCGATGGAGAGGAGTGCTCCGAAGGCAAAATCATCGCCTCCGGGACGGCCTGTGAACGGCTTCAACCGCGGCAGGAAGTAGAACAAGCCCGCCCAGAAAAAAAGTGTCAGCGCGCTTTCCAGCCCATCCCCCATGGCATAAAGCTGCCACGGGAGGGCAAAGAGAAGAGGAATGACGGCGGCACTTGTCGGCGGCAGGAATGTCATGGGCCGGACCGCCACCCAAAGCATCAGGACAGCGGCCAAACCAAGGAACATCTGAACGGCAAGGGCAAGGCGTGTATAGAAAACCATCCCGTCAACGGAATCCAACGCCCCCCCACCGGTGGCCCATGCCAGCAGGGTGCAGACCATCATCCAAAGAGGATGATATCCATTGGTCATGTTGACGCCATCAAAGGTGGAGCCAACCCCGGATGCGATATGGTTGGCGACCAAAAAGTAGTAGGAACTGTCATCAGGCATCAGCGAAACCAAATGGCGTGGTTCGCTCGACAAATGCAGAATAAGGCGGTGACCCCACGCCAGGAGGAACACAATCCAGGCAAAGCAGTTCAGGTTGATGGCCTGCCGCCAGACGCCCATGCGATCCGTCCCTTTATCCGTGCTTGGGTGCAAAATCATTCACCGCTTTCAATCAAAGGAGCCAAAATAGGAGGCGGGAAGTTGGGGATCGTCCATGGCCCTGGCAATACCCGGGGAACCAAGTGAGGCGATCCAGAAGTATCCACCCTCAGTCTCCCCGTCGACAGGGTACCACTGAAAGACAGGAACCATGTAATGCGCCCCCTGGGGCACCGGAAGGTCCACCTGACGACGTATCCACCCGTTTCCAAAAGTATCGCCACGCATGTTTGGTCCGTTGATCGGAGCTTGTCCCATTCCCTGGCCATCGGCATCGACAAAGCGAACGAACGGGGTGAAATCCGCATTTTCCACCGCTGACAGACGCATGTAAAACCAGTAATTGACAAGGGTTCCCTCCTCCACGGGAAAGTGCGGTGCCAGCAGGGTTACCGATGCCTGGTGCGCTGCCGGAAATTCCACACGAATGGCAGCATCACCACCCGGGCCTTGTATATCACCATCCACAATCGCCCTCGTCCCGGTAACCTGCCAACCGCGTGGCAATCTTGATCCGGGGGTGGGCGTGGGAAGGGGCGATGTCCAGCCGGTACCAACCCGGATGCGCCCGGCGTCTTCGAGGGAGGGAACGGGTGTTTCATGGGTGGTATTCCATTCCACACCGCCAAAGAGCCACGGGAAATGCGGTGTATAGGCAAGGCGCGGCAATGTCCCGCTGATGGTCACCCGATTGTTCCCCTTTTCCAGTTCGAGATCGAGGGGGATGCGTACCAGTCCTTCCTCACCGCTGGGAACGCTCCAGTATCCACGATGAATCCCGTTGACCGCCACCGCCACAAGCAGCCCCGGTGGAACAGCTGTATTGTTCCTTGCCAAGACCGGATCATTTTCATCGCGCGACGCCATTTGAACCACGATTTGCCGTGGGGGGCCATCGGGTTGATAGACAAGAAAATCGAAGGAACCCTCGCGTTCGGAACGAACAAGCCGACCAGCGCCCTCCACTTCCACCGCTGTATATCGCGTGTGTTCCGGCTGGCTGATTGCCTGGTCGAATCTTAAATGGACGGAGTCGGGAAGAAACGGTACGGCACGGAGTTCCGCACCATTGGCGGGAACAAGAAGGCGTTTGTTTCCCCTGCCCTCGATTTCCAGTTCCGATTCCGGGAAGCCATCCAGCTGCCAATGCCCCGGTCCCATGAAAAGCACGGCAACGTCAGGCCCGGATTCGGGGACTTGAAAACGGGCAGCGGCATGTGTACCCACAACACGGTCCCCAAAATCCCACCGATGGAGATACAGGGCATGATGCTCGCCAAGCTTGGAACGGCCACGAAACGGTGTGTCGTACACCTCCAGTTGTCGATACAGATCCTCCGCCTCAAGGAAACGCCAAGCGGAGGGAATCCATGCAGCCTCCAAGCCATGGAGCATGAAGGGAAGGGATCCGGCGAAGACATTCGCATGGGGTGGGGTGTTCAAAAACTGGAAACCGGGGGGAAGGGTGGGAAGGTCATGCGCTTCCAGGTAAAAGCGGCTTTGAACCGTGTCATTACGCGAGGCAGCAATGATGGGTTCCCCCTTGTAATGATCGCGAAGATACTCAACACCGCCCTTGAAGTTGGACTTGTCGACCAGCAGGTAGTTAGCCGAGAAAATCACGGCAAGGATCAATGGAGGGGCGAGAAACCCGAGAAAAGTTCCATTCCTCCATGGATTCCCCATCGGTTCATCCTCCCGATTCCACCTTGCGATCGCCGCGACCGCGAAGGAAATCATCATGAGAAACATGGGCACCAGAAAGATGAAATAACGGAGATTAAAGTTTCTGTCGAGCTGGATGCTGAATAGAATGATATACGAAGCCAGCGGAAGCATCACACCAAGCCCCGCCATGGCGAGATGAACGGGTTCCCGCTTCCTCCACCAAAGAGCAACGGCGAGGGCGATCCCCGCGAGGAAGAACGAGAAGGGCACCCAAAGAAGCGTCCGGTGAAAGCTCGTTTGCTCGAAAAAATTCACCCCAAAGGAGGCAATGTGGTAGGCAAAAAGCGGCCAGCCAAAATCCACATTCGTCAGCGTCGACCCACCAAGGTTGATCATTGAGAGGGGTTCACTGAGTGCCTGGGCAATCCGGGACCAGGCAAGAATGCCGACACCCACACACCCGGCAATGGCCACGGGAAAGGCAGGGCGTGCCCCCCAATTCCGGGGGTTGACTTCAAACAGGCGCCTCCGAATTTCCGGAAACACCAACGCCCCGACAACCATGCCCCCGGTGATGACGGCAAAGGGAATGAGGGCAATCGGATGCGTCCTGTAGGCCGTGTATCCAATTAATGGAAGGAGTACAAACGCCGCATGTGGCATCCTTCTGAAGAAAAGTGTATAGACAAGAAAGCCACAAACACTCAACAGGGTCAGGGTTCCGTAATAATTGCCATCCTGGGCGTAGACAAGGAGGAAGCTGTTCGCCAGCACAAGGAGCGAAAGGGCAATGCCGACCATGCGATTGCCACCCCACCGCCCGAGGGCATAACAGAGGGGAACCGCGAGCGCGCCCATGAAGGCACCGAAAAAACGGAGGCCGAACTCGGTTTGCCCGAAGACCTGCATGGAGAGGTTGATCCCCTTGAGGTGAAAGGCGTGTGCGGACTGGCTGACGAGGCTATATTCCCCGGTGTATGCCTCCCTGAAGAGGGCAATTTCATCCATCCAAAGGCTTGGCTGGCTCAAGGCCCAGAAGCGCGTCAGGAAGGCCAGTACGACAAGAAGGAGGAGGAAAATGCGCTCCTCCCATAATTCCCGCATCAACTCCTGCAGGGCACTTTTTTCCTCGGCAACAAAGAGAAGTGGCTTCAGGTCGGTATTTGCTTCGCGCGTCGTTTTTCCACGACGCGTGGGCTTCTTGCTTCCCGGGGTTGTCATGTCAGGTGGATATCCATTGTTAATCTGGTGGAAGGATTACGAGACCAACTGCTCGCCGAGGGCAAGGAAGGTGCATTGCTCGCAGGTGCGCTCGTTCTCGGCACAACAGTCACTGAAAATTTTGAAAAGGGCCTGCTGGTGAATTTCCCGCGAGGCAAACTGCTTGTCCAATCCGGTATCACCAAACAACCGCCGGGACATGAACCGGGTTACCGAGTTTCCCTCAAGGGAGGGGAACTGGCAAAGGAGGCGCCAAGCGGCCCGCTCCAGTTTTTCGTCCTCCCGTTCCCGCGCATCGAGAACCACCAGGGGGAGGAATACATTGAAGAGCAGGGACCGCGCGGCCGGTTCCCCCAGGAGCGATTGTGGCCGCTGTTTTTTGCCACCCAATGAATAGTGGGTCTCGAAGTAATGGCCCGTTGGTTCGATCGTCAACAACCCGACCATCTCCCGCCAGAAGGCCTTCAATTCGCGGGGCTTGAGTCCACCAGGATTGGCCAACAGCACATGCTCGCGAATGGTTGCGAAAAGGGGCGATTCCCTGTCGGTGAGCTTTTCAAGCAGCTTGGAAACCGCAGCCAGCCTCCGGGTTGGGAAACCTGCCGGACGCATTCCGGCAAACCACCTTTTGGTGGGAGGGAGAAGACGATCCGAAAAGTAGGGCCTCGCCAGTGCCCAGTGGCGGTCGAGACTCCCTGCAAACTTCACCGTCTCCTCATCCGCCGAGTCAAGAAAGTCCCGTTGGGCGACAGGAAGGATCCCGGCAACATGGAGGAGAACCGACAGACGGAAGTCGATCCGCTCCTTCGGGGGAATATCACCTGCCAGTTCCTCAAGCTCCTCCAGGGGGACTCGCTTCGAGAGAAGAAAATACAGCGTCTTGGAGGACTTGAACCCCTGGCTGGTCATCAGGGCCTGGTAGACAAGCTGGCCAAGGGGGGCCGTCCGCCGTTGTGCTTCGAACCGGGAGATCTTCTCCTCAATGCGACTTCTTCCCGAAAGTTGGAAGAACTCGTGAAGTTGCTCCCGGGGAAGGCGAATCAGCTCTTCATGGCAAATGCCCAGACCATCGGGGCGGCCGTAGGGATAATCCGAGGGATTAACAGTCGCACGGATGGTATCGAGGTCAGGCTCAAGGAGGGACTCAAGGACCACGCGCTCCAGGCGCTGGCCATTTTGCTGTTCCTCGTAGGGCCGGTCATCGTGGGCCTTCAGCGCCGCGTGGAGGACGACCCGGTTGTATTCAAAATCCTGATGATGGCCGTGACGTGTCCAATCGGCGGAATCGAGATGAATTTCCACGTCCCCCTGGATGATTTCCCCGGCGAGACGAATCCGGGCATCGAGGAAATCCGGTCCCCGGGAGGTGTTCCAGCGCCCCGGTTCGATGACCTCCAGGGACTTGCCGCTGGAAGTCACCATGTCTGACTTGCGGAGGAGCTGGTCGGCCCAGATGACCTGCACGAGGCGCTCGTCGATTTCAACGGGGTCATGGAGGGTTACCGTGGATTCACCCACCCGACCGCTTCGGGCCAGCAACCGGGCGATGTTGCGGTGAAACTCCCGCCACCGCTCCTCCAGCTCCCCGGGGGAGAGGACTTCGGTCATTGGATTTTGGCCATTTCCTGCAAACATTCTCGCTCCGGGACGATCTCCGGTTGTCACCACAGGGGCTTTGGTTCCTGATGGTGCAGGGGCTGGGATCACCGATTCACCGGCCAGTTGAAGGTAAGTTGCCCTTGGTTGTGTGTGAAGGGAAAAGACCCACGGATGCCCCGGCATCTGTAGTGAGCATTGGAGTGGCCTGATGGATTATGATGACATCGTCAAGGGTCGGCGCAGGAATTGGGAATCACTCAAGCCTGATGAGATCCGAAAAAAGGAAAAGGAGGCGGAACGCGAGCGCAAGCGTGAGGAGGAGGAAAAACACGGGAAGCGCTCGGTGGGATATTTCGAGAAACGCCAGCGCATGGTCGACGAGGCCCGCGAGCGCGACCTTGCGAAATACCGCCAGACGATTCGTCTCATCGCCATCGGCCTCGGCGCCTTCGCCTTTCTCGTCGTCACCATCACCGCCACATCGGCCCTGCTGCGCATGCGACGGATGTCGATCTACCAGGCCAAGGCCAGCGAGTACGACACCGCCGTTCTTTCCGGCGAGCGCATTCGCGATTACAGCGACCCTGTCAGTGCCTTTGCCAGTTGGCGGGGGGCATGGATCGACACCGATCCCGACGCCATCATTGAAAGTTACTCCAACACATATAAGGAACTGCTCGAGCCGAGTGGAAACATGAACGCCCTGAGGGCCAGGTATGCCTCCATGGTCCAGAGTGGCGCCCTGGAGGCGACCCGGGACATTGCCATCAGCTTCCTCGATCCCGAATTGTTCCGCATTCCATCAAGGCCGTGGCGCCATGAGCAACTTGCCCTCCTGCGCAGCCAACCCTTTGAGCGCTTCACCACATCCTCCGAAGAGGAAAGCGTCTTCCGATACATGATCGCTTTCTCGTATGACAGCCGATCAGAAAGCTGGCGCTTTGCGGACCTTCGTGAGGAGGTTTACTTCAGTGTCAGGTGGCAGGATGAGGGGCAGATCCGCCCATTGCAGGGGCCCGCCCGTGCAACCCGTTACGATTCCACGGGACGTCCCCTGAACTGAATCCACTTTTTCATCGGTTCGGCGAACAGGAGGAATATCGTTGCAAGAAGCCCCACCAGGGAAAGCGTGAGCCCCTGGCGGAACTTCGGAGCTGTATAGACAATCTCAATGACAGACCCGCCGTCGGGCACCGGAAGATAGCGCAGGATCGACTGCGCACGGTGGACGCGATTCCATTCACCGGGCTTTCCATCCCTGATCTCGCGCCACCGCCACCCCGGCCAATGAACATCGCGGATGAGCAGGACCCCGGGGCCATCGCTCGTGACATCGAGCAATACCCGCGAGGTTCCCTCCTCCACCACGGTCACATCCCCCCCACCAAGGGGAACATGAGGTTCGGGAAGGAGACGCCAGGGGGGATTTTCAAGCTTCATCGGGGCCATGTATACAGGTTGGCGCTGCGGGACCCAGATGTCCTCCTCCGCTTCAAAGGGATGATTGATTGGTTGCCACTCATGGGCCAATTGGAAGCGCGGTGTGGGCTCCCGGAACCCGAGCAACTTGTACTCCCCGTGTTCGGCGACAAGCTCAAAATGCTCCTCCCGCGTGCTCTCCCACTGGTGCTGGACATCAGGTGGGAGCCGGCGCTCCTTGACGATGATGTGGCTCACCGCCATGGTGTGCAGCATCGAGGGGTTCTTGTATAGATCCATGTCGCGCCATCCGTGACCCGTCTGGCCAATATTGAGGGAAAAGACAACCCGCCTGCTAAGGATGGGGCAATATCCCTGCAGCCCCCGCAGTCCGTGAAAAAGATGCGTATTCTGCAGCAGGGCGAAATATCCGGGCTGATGCCCATCAGGGGAGGGTGAATAGACGCGAGTGATCAGATCATTGTCCACATCGGCAAGGAGGGGATGCCTTTCCGGATCGATGACGATCGAGTGGTCGCTTGGGTAGTCCCCATGAATGGTGATCACCTGAAACCAATGAACGTGGAGAAGCAGGAGCAGGGGGAATATCGTCCATGGGATGTACTTCCGGGGCACAAGAATCATCGGAATCGCTGCAGCAAGGACCAACAGGGTCAATTCACGGCGATCCATCAGATTTCCAAAAGAAGGAAGGCCGATGTGTTGGAGGCGGTCCGCGACCCGGGTTGGAATATCCTGCGCACCAGTGATGTATAGATGGAGGAATCCGGGAATATCCCCCCGCTCCATTCCGCCGGGAAGGGGCAGCATCCACGCGACCATCGTTAAAAAGAAAAGGACGCCCCCCGACATGGCCAGCAGGGCACCGCGCTCCCTCCACAGAAGACGCCCAAACCAGTCAACGGCAATGGCGGCCAGCAGAATTGCAAAGACCCCGAAAAGAAAAAACCATCTTGATGGGATGCGAAAGAGGTTGAAGGGAGGTACGTGAAAAAGGGCCGCATTCAGTGGAAAATAGGAACCCATTGCAAGGAGCACCATGACCAGGGCCGCTCCCGAGGCGATCAGGACAAGGCGTCTTCTTGGACTTCGCCGGAACTTGGCGAAAACAGCCATGCCAAGGAGCGGCACGAGGGAAAGCATCGCGACAAGGGGCAATGGGGTGGTGACCCATTCACCGCGATAATTCACACCATCCCAATGGCTTTGCACCAGCTCCACGAGGATCGGTTGCGTCAACATCACCATAAAATGGGGCGGGAAACTTCCTGCCTGCCAATTCTGCAGCGTCATTTCCTGACGTGCCGAGCTTTCCAGATGAGCCATGGCGGGAAGGATCTGAACCATCGCCAACATGGTACCCAGTACCACACCAGCCCCGATCAATCCGGTCGCAATGTATTGCTTTCTTCGAAGGCGAAAAGAAACAAGCCAATCCACACCAATCCAAATGAATGTATATAAAACAACCTGGGCGTAACCAATCATCCACTGGAGAAGGACAAGCCCGGCAAGTAACAGGGTGGACCTCCCGGAGGGAGACACCATCACACGCCGGGCCGCCCAAACAACCAACGGGGCGAACGTGGCCGCCTCGCGCATGGAAATATGCCCCGCATGGGTTCCAATGAAAAGATGGAGGAGAAAAAAACCGCCGCCAAGATACGCCGCCAACGGCGACATGCGGTGGGAGCGCAGATAAAGATACATCCCGCCGGCGGCAAGGAATCCGTGAAAGACCTCCAGCCAATTTGCGAGGGTTGGGTCGAAGAACAGATAAAGCCAGTTGGGAGGATATAAGACCCCCGTGTAGGCAGTCGAAAAGAGGGGCATCCCCCCGAAGACCCGATCAGTAAAAAAGGGGAATTCCCCCCCTGCAATGATTCGCGCCGCCTCCAACCGCCAGGGGATGTATTCGGAAATACGCTCATCCCATGTCAGGTGCCCATAAAAGAATCCCGGAACCTGAAGAATTGCCAAAACCAAATAGCCCAAGGCCATCAATAAGGGGAGGAGGTATCTGTGATCAGGCTTCAACAAGAGATGGATGGCAACCCCGGGGAAGTATTCCTGATGCAACCCGCCCAGTGAATGCCTGAAGCTTAAGCATGGTCAAGGCAAGTGCGAGCGGACCAGACATCATCAAGGCGAGCCGGGAATCACCCGGTCACCACGGAGGAAGAGGGTGCCCGGACTTGCAGCCCACCCATTACGAGACTCCTTCCGGAATTGCTTCCAGTCCGTGACAAACCTTGCAGGGATACGAGCCCTTGTCGAGGAGCACCCATTGATAAATCGGCTGATGGGGAAAATCCAAGGCTTCGTGTGACACCGAAGACCGCCACGGAGACATTTTTGGGCCATGAACATCCACGCAGCAAGGAAGCAACGGGCATTCCCCCTTGCCGGGCCCGCACCTTGCGGTGGTACAAATTAGCGAAAGGCGCCGGATGCAGCACCTTCCCCCCGTTAACCAGCAAGGAAACAGAAAACCAGATGCCAGCAAGTGATATTCCCCAGATAATTCATATCTTTGAGTGGTCCGACCAATGGGAAGGTCAACGCCTCAAGCCGATCATCCTGAAGTTGCTTCCCGATCTTGGATCCCGTGGCGCGTTTATTATCGTCACCGGCGGCCTCGTCCGCGATACCACCGGGAAGACCCTGGACAATCCGGATGCGGAAGTGGAAAAGGGGACGACCCTGAAGGTCGATCTCCGCCATGGTATCCGTGGGCGGGGTAAACCGAAGCGCCCGACGTTGCGGGACCGTGTCGAAGTGCTCCATGACGACGAACACGTC
>JAFIGB010000172.1 GCA_020831705.1 Candidatus Sumerlaeia bacterium
ACGTCCTTCAAATTCAGGAGAACCGTGACCATCTGTTTGACCTGCTCCTTGCTCCCCCGCCCCTTGCCGATAACCGACTGCTTGATCTCCAGGGGGGAATATTCCACAAGGGGGATACCACGGAGCGAGATCGCCAGAATGGCAGCCCCCCTGCCATGGGCCATGAGAACGGCACTTTTCACATTTCTGGCGAAGAAGATCGATTCGAGGGCAACAACCGTCGGCTTGTGGGCCTCCACGGCCTCGGAAACAAGCCGATGGATGATTTCCAGCCGATCAGGCATGGGAGTTGAAGGGCCTGAGGTGGAGTGCGCGGAAAAGACAATTTTCCAACCACCATCCCCGTCCGGAGCAATAACGCCCACACCGGTGCTCGCCAACCCGGGATCGATTCCCATGATGACCGCTGATTTTCCTATCCCCGCGGCGTTCACCTGTGTGTTCATCAAGTGTCGTTGACCTCCACAATATACATGAATTTCTGATCAGGAAGAAAGGGGCAGGTGCATGAAAACAGCTGCGAAATTAAGAGTGGTAACCATTGTTGCGCTGATCGCACTCATCACGTGGACAACATCGGCGGTCGCCCAAACACCGTCAACAGACGATATCCTCTCACGCATTCAGGGAGCACTGCAACGCCAGACACCCCCCACCAACGGAACGGAAGGGGAAACAACCGACGAGGAATACACCCGTCTTGTCCACCAAATCCAGTCCCAGACCGAGCGCATTTGGGGAAGATCCGCAGGGAGGGTGCTCAATCCCATCGTCCTCGACATTGAGCAGGCCACCGAAATGATCGGCGAAATGCTCGCCGAGGAACTCGAAAAACCGGAAATCATCGCCATCGAGGCATTTTGGCGCACCTTTGAACTCATCCCCCGCGATGTTCCCATCGAGCAGATGTTCCAGGATCTCATGGAAGGCCAACTCGGTGGCCTCTACAACCCCGAGACGAAGGATCTCTACGTCATCGACACCTTCGACACCAGGGGATTCATGGGCAAATTCATCCTCAGCCATGAAATCACCCATGCCCTGCAGGACGCCCATTTCGACCTGCTTGAGTTTTACCGCAACCAGCCAAGCCTCGACACCATGAAGGCCCGCCACGCCGTCCTCGAGGGCGACGCCACAATTTCCATGATGGAATGGGCCTCGCAACATGCCACCCCCGCCGACCTTTTGTCCATGGGCTCCATCTTCTCGGACCACACCGCAGGGCTCGACAACGCCCCCCCGGCCCTCGTCCAGGACCTTCTGTTCTCCTATATCGTCGGGATGCAGTTCTGCCAGGCAGTCATGACCCGCTACCCCAACGACTGGCGCAGGCGTGTTTTCGAGGATCCCCCCACCACAACCCGCCACATTATTCACCCGCAGACATATCTGGCCGACCCGCGCGAAATGCCCCGCAAGGTCAGTCTGGGCACCCCCTCGGCTGATTCCCAGTTCAAGGAATTGCATCGGACGGACATGGGCGAATGGAACCTGCGCCTCTTCCTCACCCCCCCGGATTCCTTCCCCACCATCGGGCCACTGACATTCGACCCGATTGTCAAGGAACCGGCATCCACACGGGCCGCGGAAGGGTTGCGTGGCGACAAGATGTCGCTGATCGCCCGGAATGGGGATGCCTCCGAGGAGGTCGCCATCGTCTGGAA
Organism: Candidatus Sumerlaeia bacterium; assembly: GCA_020831705.1. GTDB lineage: Bacteria > Sumerlaeota > Sumerlaeia > SLMS01 > SLMS01 > JAFIGB01. The sequence continues at coordinate 1,668 of JAFIGB010000172.1, forward strand.
ACTCGCCTTCGCCGATGCCGACGCCACAAACAGGTTTTCAAACGCCCTCCTGAGACGGATGGGGAAGATGGATAATTTCCGCCGCGTAACGCTGCCAACATCCATACCGACCGGGATGCCCCAGGAGATCTCCGGCAGGGAGTACACCGCCTTTGTTCTCCGCTCCCGGGATCAGGTCTTCCTCGTCTACGCCTCCAGCGACGAGGGACTTGCAGCGGGGAAGGAATTGCTGGCTCCCTGACCGTCCCCATGGATTTCCGCCTCCGACAACGATGCAACGACCTGGAACTGATGGACCAGCCCCACCTTGTCTCCGCCGAGGAGATGGTGGGGTGCCTTCAGGGCTTGCGCAGGGTCAACCGGCTCCTTGGAGGGGTCGCCCCGACGACCAACACCGTGATGCGGCTGCTGCAAAATAACCAGCCGGGCAACGGGCGGTTCTTTACCATTTGTGATGTGGGATGCGGTGCGGGGGACATCCCGATCGCCATGGCAAACGCAGCAAAACGCAGGGGCATCCCCGTGCGAATCATGGCCGTTGAAAACAATCCCGATCTTGCGAAAGCAGCCACCAGGGCCACCAATCACCTTGAGAATGTCGATGTGGTCGTCCACGACGCCCGCCCGATCCTCCTCCATGCCGGTCGGGGAAGGAATTCGACCCGGGACGAGGGCGCCGGCTCGGAGGGTGAACTGCAGCAGGCGGAACCATTCGACATCGTCACTGCGTCCCTTTTTCTACACCACTTTGTGCCGGGGGATGTCGTGGCGTGGATGCGGCTCATGGCCGGGGCGTCCCGCGTTGGGGTGGTCATCAACGATCTGGAACGACATCCACTGGCATGGGCCGGGATCAAGGTGGCCGGGCCGTTCCTCTCGCGAAATCGTGTTTTCCTCCATGATGCCCCCCTGTCTGTTCGCCGTGCCTATACACCGGGCGAGTGGCGCCGAATGGTACGCAAGGCCGGTTGGCGCACCCTTCGATTGCAACGTCGCTGGGCATGGCGTGTTATTCTCACCGGTCGCTGACCGGCAAACCCAACCCACCGGCCATCAGTCTCATCACCCGAGGCTTGACGTAAGACTGACTTCCACGGAGCGACGAAATTGTCCACCAAATCCCTGCCATTCCCCCTCCTTGCCATGCTCATCGCCGCACTGGCTGCCCTTCATTTTCCCGGTGTTTCCTCAGCCCAGGGTTTCACCCAGATGTCCATGGAGAAAATCGAGCTTGATCCCCCTGCCGTCGTCAAAATTGTGAAGGATGCCGACCGGGATCTGGAGAAGGACTCGCAAATGGCCTTCAATATTTCCGTAAACGGGGCGCCCGAGGTCATCAACATGTGGAGCCTCCAGGTGCAATTCACTTCGCCAACACTTTCCTTCGAACGCTCCCTGTCCCGGGAGATCCAGGGCGAAATGCTCTATGCAATCGGAGAACCCACACCGGGCAAGGAAGACGGATGGGCGACGCAGAACCTCGCTGGAATTTCCCTGAACGGTTGGCCGAACGGGGAGTTGGTCAAGTTGCTCTTCACCGTCAATGGTAACGAGGGCGACGAGGCATCCATTCGTCTCGTACCCCATCCCATCACCCCCGAGGGTTTGGCCCATGAGTCCCTGGAGAAGAGAAAACTTTTTGAGTATAACCGGCTCTTTGATTACACCGGGACACGATCCATGCCGATCGTTCCCCACAACCCTGATATCCCACCCTACGTCGTCCCCGAACGTGAACCAAGAGTGATCTATTCACGGGACTGACAGGACACCGTATAGACAAATTTCGCCCCCCGGAAAACTTCACTCCGGGGGGCGATTTTATTTTCTGCGAACTGGTTGACGATCAGGCTTCGTCGAGGGCCTCAATGCCGGGAAGAACCTTCCCTTCCAGGAACTCAAGGCTGGCACCGCCCCCCGTGGAAATGTGGGTCATGCGATCCTTGAGACCAAACTTCTTGATCGCCGCGGCGCTGTCGCCACCACCGATGATTGTAATGGCATTGGAATGGGCCATGGCCTCGGCCACTCCACGGGTTCCCTTTGCAAAGTCCTCGATTTCAAAAACACCCACCGGGCCGTTCCAGACAATCGTCCCGGCCTTGGCGATGATCTCCTGAAAACGATTGAGGGTGTCGGGTCCGATATCCACGCCCTCCATGTCGGAGGGAATCTCATTCACCGAGACATACTTCGTGTTTGCCCCCGCCTTGAAGGCGTCGGTGACGAGTACATCCGTCCCGAAGACAACTTCAGCCTTTGCATTCTTGAATTGCTCCAGGAGCTCGCGGGCCACATCGGCGGCCTCCTCCTCATAGAGCGACTTGCCGATCTCGATTCCCTGGACCTTGAGGAATGTATAGATCATGCCGCCGCCAAGGATGAGGGTGTCGACCTTGTCGAGGAGCGCCTTGATCACGGCAATCTTTGAGCTGACCTTCGCACCGCCAAGAATGGCAACGAGGGGACGCTTGGGGGCATCAAGGGCTTCCTTGAGGTACTTCAATTCCTTCTCGATGAGGAACCCGCAGGCACACGGCTTGAGAAACTGGGTCACGCCGCAGGTCGAAACGTGGTCACGGTGGGCCGTGCCGAAGGCATCATTGACGTAGACCTCGGCGAGGGAGGCCATCTTGCGGGCGAATTCGGTTCGCTCGGCGGAAAACTTGCCGGTGGCCTTGTCCGCCTTTTCGTCCTCCTCCTTATGGAAACGAACATTTTCAAGGAGCATCACGTCGCCATCGCCCAGAGCGGCAGCCATCTTCTCCACCTCGGGGCCGACGCAGTCAGGTGCGAGCGCCACGTTCTTCCCAAGAAGTTCACCAAGACGCTTGGCAACAGGCTTGAGACTTTGCTTCGGATCGAAAGCGCCCTTGGGGCGACCGAG
>JAFIGB010000177.1 GCA_020831705.1 Candidatus Sumerlaeia bacterium
GTGTCGAAGGTCAGCACCTGGGCGCGGGGCATTTCCGGGTGGGCGGGGGAGATGGAGGGTAGGGATGTTTCCGGTTCCTCCTCCTCGTCTTCTGGCTCGTCGCGGCCAGCCAATGCCTCCTCGATGGCGGTGGCGAGATCCTCGTCGAAGGTCCGTATGATGTCCTCAACGTCGATGGGTTCGGAATTTTCCTCTTCGCCGAAGGGGTGGAAGACGAAATCAGGATAAAGGGGTTGGGACTGGCGATTGGCGGGGTTGGCGGGTGTCACTGGGGCAATTGCCACCACGAGAACGAGAAAAAGGAACCGCATCGATGCCATCATGAAAAATGAAGGTTTGCCCCGTCTGGGGTTGGGTGTGATTTTGGAGCTCGGGTACCGATGCCCCGCCCCTGTTTTCTGGCACGGTGGCACGACCTGAGTCATTCAAAATCGCGGCAAGCGCAGGGTCGCAATTATGATCTTGGAACTCTTGGAATCAGTCACCGGTGTTTTCGTGGTGGTTTATGATGGGCAACATGGGCTGAAGTTTCAACTTGGGCGGGCCAAATCCGTCCTTGGGCCGGGAATTCACCTCAAGCTCCCCATCATCCAGGCCGTCCGCGTCCGGGAAACAAAGCACACCACCATCGACCTGGAGCCCCAGGTTATCCAGCTGTCGGACGACCTTGTCTACGAGGTTGGCGCCAAGGTGGTTTACCAGATTGTGGACCTGCGCAAGGCACTCATTGAGGTGGACGACCTGGTGGAGGGGCTTCGCAACCGCCTCGTCATCACCGTCCAGCGGATTGTCAAGACGCAGAACCGCGAGACGATCTCCGACATTAACGCCATGATCAGGCAGGTGCGCGACCAGCTGCGTGAGGTGGAGGATCAATGGGGAATTGTGATCCACGACTTTGGCTTTTCGACCTTTTCGCCGACTCCGGAAACGCTGGAAATCACCCAGCTGCAAATGCTGGCGAGTGAAAAATTGCGTCTATACAATGAAATGAGGGAACACGGCCTGAGCGATGCGGCCGCCGTCTCCCTTGTTTCCGGTGCCGTCGTCACGCTTCCCCCCTCCAGCAAGGAACGCAAGGAGGAGGAAAGGCTGCAATCGATGGAAATCGCCGCCGAACAGGCCGAGCGCATTCTGCGTCAGAAGGGGAAGGAACCACCCCCCGGCATGGGGCCGGGTGAGGCAGGCGAGGTCGGGCCTTGAGCTCCCTGACGGAAATCCTTGGGACTCTGTTTCGGTGGGCCTATCGCCTTGTCATGGTCGTCCTCGTCCTGATCAAGGGCGTCCTGTGGACCATCTTTTCCGACCCGATTATTCTTGGTGCCACGCTTTTTGCCCTGGCCCGACTTCTGGGGACCGTCGTCGAGACCGGTTCCAAGGCGGTCATCTTTACCTTTGGCCGCTTTACCAAGGAGGGGGACCACGGGTTTCACTGGCTGATCCCCGGAATTCAAATACCAAAGCACATTCGTGTGCGGTCCGCCACGATGGACCTTCCTCCCCAACGGGCCACGACGGTGGACGGATTTGTCTATCAATTCGACATCAATATTGTCTATCGCATTGATTCCGCACGGGCCGCCCTCATCGAGGTTAACAATGTCGGGGAGGCCATCGCGAACATCACCCAGCAATGCGCCCTTTCAGTCATCGCCCGGTGCACGCGGCATGATGTCCAGTCCCGTGAATTCCTTAACGAGGAGCTCCGTGATGAAATCACACGTCCATTGGGGCGCTACGGGGTGTATATCGAGCACGCAGGTTTCCAAACCATTGCGCCCACCCACCAGACATTGAGGGTGACCCAGGTATCCGTGATTGTCCATGAGCGCCTTTCCGTCTATCAGCAATACAGGGCTGCGGGACTGGATGAGGAGGACGCACTTCATCTTGTCGGTGCCACGCGGATTCCCGCCAACCATCTTCACCTCAAGGTCCTGCGCCGTGCGGAAAGCAGCAGGCGACGGAGGAAAATCGTCAATTACGAGCGTCGTGTCCAGACCAGCGCCCAGCGCCTGATCCGTCAATGGCAGGCCCAGGGTTACCTGATTGGTCCGGAGGGCGAGGCTGGATCAATCAACCGCCCACGGCCTTGATGATGTCGTCGCCCCAGGTTGGCGCCATTTCATGGCCGGGCGGCACGACAAGGAAGTCCTCATCGTCCCATTGCCCATTCACAAGGCGCTCGATGAGGGTCATATTGCCTTCCAGGCGCACGAACTTCCAGCCCTTCTCCGATGCACGCCGTCGTGATTCCGTCTCGAATCTTTCGTCCGGTTCCACGCCCATGTGTATATACGCCAGCTGCGAATAATGGCGGGTTTCCGCCTCCACCTGCTCGACGAGATACGTGGCGTTGTCCTCACCATAATATTGGACAAGTTCATCCCAACTCATTCCATACGCGGAGGTGTGACGCCCCTTTTCGGAGGGCGGCTGGTCACCGGAAATGCCCCGTTCGATCCATCCACTTGTCAGAAAATACGTTCCCGGATTTTCAAAGAAAAAGTCCGTATATTTTTTCCTGCTGCCGAGGAACATTGTCATGCAATCATGAGCACGAATTGCAACCAGGGGTTTCTCGCCGGCACGAAGTCCAACAAGACCATTGTTGCAAAGGCCGTATCCGAGAAGAACCGCATCGTGCTCCACGTCCCGGGCATCGTCGATTGCCTGCTGGATGACCCGGCGCATTGCCTTTCCGCCCTCGTTGTGAAGCCCCTTGGGGAGGAAACGAACGTCCACCGTGTGTGGGGAACTGCTAATTGCAGCACAAATTTCCCGGACGAATACCTCGCAGCTGATCAGGTGAAGTCTCATGGTTCTTTCCTTCCGGGTGGGGAGTGGTTGCCGGGAAAATCGTCCTCCTCAAGATTTGGGATCATCAGCGCCTCGACGTATAGATCCTCGAATTCATCGCATTGATTCAACTCGATACATTCGGGGAGGTCGGCAATGACCCTGAAGCTCCCCCACGCACTTTCCTCAGTCAGTCCGAGATACGCACCTGCCAGGGAGCCGTTCCCCACGATCAGGTAACGGTCGCGTTCCAGTTCGGGAAGAAGGCCGATGCCCACGGCGGAAATCAGGTCCAGATGGCGTGCGAAACCACCGGCAAGAATCAGCTTGCTGACATCACGGAAGGATTTCCCCCGGCTCGCAAGGAGGGTCTTCATCCCTGCGTATATCGCCGCCTTGGCCTTGAGAACTTCCGCAATGTCATGCTCGGAAACAATGATTCCATGCCCCGTTCCTGACTCCCCTGCCTTTGCGAGCAGGAAAGCATGAACCGTTCTTCCATCCTTTGTGGCAATGTTCGTGGATGTATATCGCCCACATTTCCGGACGGCATCGAGGTCCAGCCGCCCCATGTCATTGATGAATCCATGGTGATGTGCCGCGGCAATAAAGTCGACAATTGCCGAACCGCAAAGGCCCAGCGGCCTTGTGTCCCCGATGACTTCCAGATGGGGGGTGCCGTCGGCGTCGATGGTCAGGTGCTCGATGGCGCCCCGTGTGGCCCGCATGCCGCAATGAATTCCCGCCCCCTCAAAGGCAGGCCCCGCCGCCGTGGCGCATCCGTAAAGGTTGCCATCGTCATTGAGGATGATTTCCCCGTTGGTTCCGATGTCCACAAGGAGGGTCGTCCCCGGCATGCCCAGAAGACCGCTTGTATAGATATCAGAAACAAGGTCCCCACCGACATATCCGGCAATGGATGGCACCACACGAACGGGGGCACGCCGGTTTGCAGCAAGGCCGATCACTCCAGCCGTGGCGGTGGGGTAGTGGCGGACGACGGGAAGGAATGGCAGCTGCCCGATTCCCCGGGGGGATAAACCAAGGAGAAGATGGGACATGACCGTATTGCCGGAAAGCATGATGGAATGGACGTTCCCGCCCCTGTTACCCGTCCGTTTCAGAAGGATCTCCAGATGCTTGTTCAGCGTCTCGAAAAGGACGAGACGTTGCAGTTCGTGTGTGCCCTCCGGGGTTCCGGCGATGTCTATACGGGAGGCCACATCATCAGCGAGGCTGATTTGCTGGTTGTATCCGCTCGCCCGGTCAAGAATTTCACCGTTCCTGAGGTCCACCAGCAGGGATGCAACCGTGGTGGTTCCAATGTCGGAGGCGAGGCCAAGAATGGGCGGCGAATCTTCGGCTTCGTCATGGATGGACAGGATGGTTCCGCGGCCGTCGCGAACTTCCATCGTGACTCCCAGACGGCGATCCTCACTTCCTGCCAGCAGCAGGGAAAAGTCTGCAAGTAACTCCCTGTCGGGCTCCACAAGTTCCCCATCGCCCAGTTCCTGCCTCAGAATATTGTCGAGGAGATTCCAGTCGGAAATCCCCTTGCCTTGGGCGGGAAGGGGAAGCACGACACTGATTTTGCGAATGAATGGATGATGCTCAAAGGGATGAATCGCGAAGGCATCGTCGACCTGTGCAGCCGTTTCGAGGAGCGATGTTGTCGGTACGCGTATATCCCCATCGTCATCGACGGGAATCAACTGGCACGCCCGCTCCAGGCATGGTTCGGCATTATATACATGAATGGTCTGCCCGTTTTTTCTGAACTGACCGCGGTGAATTTCCACATGGCAACCCTTGCAGGCACCGCGCTCCCCGCACCGTGTATTCAGCGTTACTCCAACATCACGGAGCCCGGCGGCAAGATTGCGTGTGGTCGCAATCCGCACGTTCATCTCGCCGCCATTGTCCAGATGCAAATTCATCAGGCTGTCTTTGCGAGCAGGTCCTTCACGATCCGAACAGCATCGCTGGCATCACGACCATATCCATGGGCGCCGATTTCGTCCACGTACTCCTGTGTCAGCGGGGCGCCGCCAAGGACGATGGGAACGTCGGGGAGGTCCTTCATCCCATCAACGAGGGTCTTCATGTAGGTCATTGTGGTGGAAAGCAGGGCGCTCGCCAGAACGACTTTTGCTCCCTGGTTGATGACGGCGTCGCGGTATTTTTCCACTTCGCAATCGGTTCCAAGGTCAATGACCTCGAACCCGGCGCTCTTCATCATGATAATGACGAGATTCTTTCCAATATCATGGAGGTCGCCCTTCACCGTGCCGATGCAAACCCTGGCAACGGGTTTGTGGCCGGAATTCACCAGAAGGGGCTCAATAATGTCCACGCCGGCCTGCATGGCGCGGGCGGCGATGAGCATTTCGGGAATAAAGGCATCGCCACGGGAGAATTTGTCACCGACTTCCTGCATGGCGGGGATCATCGATTCATCCAGGAGCGGCAGGACTTCATCGCCGCGCTCGACGGCCTCGGTGACGATCTGCTGGACCTGCTTTTTCTTGCCGCTGGCGACTGCTTGATAGAGGGCTTCGTTGACAGCCATGTTAGGCTCCTTCCTGCGTTGAATCCGTCCTTCACGGATATGCAATGTCCGCTTGGGCCGCGTTGCAACGGGAATCGGAAAAGGAAGGATTCCCCAGGGCCTGTTTGATCAATTATCGGGGGGTATCGGTCAATTTGAGCCAATCGGCAATCGTGTCGACAAGTTCCAGGGAGACATGGTCACGGCGATCCAGCACTTCCGGCGTGTCTCCCTCCTCCCCAACCGGCGCCATCCAGTAGCCCAGATTCAGTTCCCTGAATGTCGCCCGGGGGAGCGTTTCCCCGAGCAGTTTCCACCGCGATGATCCCATCAGGTCCTTGATGAAGCTTTCAGTCAGGGAAATGTGGAGGAGGCGTCTTTCGAATCCCGTCATCAGGGCAATAGTATCGCGGCGCCCGAGGTCCTCCCAGAAATGCCAGG
>JAFIGB010000179.1 GCA_020831705.1 Candidatus Sumerlaeia bacterium
GGCCTGTTACGGCCAGCGGGAATTGTCAGTAATTTCATGGGGAGTCGCTTCATGGGTAGTTAATCGGTTGGTTTTTTCTCCGTTTGCCTTCTAAGTGTGGTTGGATTCGCCCCTGCCGGGCTTCATGTTGCTATATTTCAAGACACGGAGGGCCAGCAAAGCAGGGCCCTTGCGAGCCTGCTGGAAGGGGATGAATCCATCACCTGGAGTCATCAGGATATCAGCAACGTCCATGGCTGGGAGGCCGATGTCCTTCTGGTTCCTGGTGGCTGGGAGCGCATCCGTGATGATGAGACAAAATCGGAAAACATGGAGAGGCTTCAGGCACTTGGTGTCGGGCTTTTCAAGATTGTCCTGGATGATGGGGCTTCCGGGGAAAGTGCATCCATTTGGCTGACTTCCGAAGGTTCCGCCCTTGCGGATCTCAGTGGTGGCTATCAGGCGCCCCTTCCCGCCAACACGCCGGAACCGGGGGATGATGCGGTTGTCCTCCTTGAGGCAGATGCCCCCTCCGGATCGGTCCCCGTCGCCACTGCCAGGGAGTCCGTTCGTGGAAGGTCGATGACGTTGTATAGCGCCGACGATTTACTGCCCCATGGCCCGGCGATACTCGCGGGCTTGAAGTGGGTCGGCGGGGTGGATAGATCCGGCGAGGGAACCTCGACTTATCAGACACATCGGGACCAGGCGATTCTGGACATGATGGAGGAGTATCGTGACGGGGGTGATCATTGGCCCCTCGATCACGTCCGTCATCTCGCCCGGTTGGCGGCTGATGACGGGGATCATCTTCAACGGGCGGAGTTTCTCCTTGAGAGGAGTTTCCACGCCACGGAGGAGGCCCCCAAGGCACGAATCTTCCTCCTCGACACGATGGCGGAACTCGGATCACCGGCCCACACCGATGTCGCGGCCCATAACATTCTTCATGATATATACGGGGAAAGCGCCCGTGCCCTCCTTGTCTCCATCGGCAGCCAGCGCTCCCGCGAAATCCTCTTTGATGCCTACCTGCGGCTTCCGAATGAACGGCGCGAACCGATCATCCGTGCCATGGGGGAGGTCAGGGCGACCAACTCCCTCCTGTCGATCGGTGACATGCTCGTCAACGGCGACCCGGCGCTTGCACCGGCGATCATGGAGGCGATGCTGGAAATGGACACCCGTGTCTCCCTGAGGATCCTTCAAAATGCGGACCTTCCCGATGACCTCGGGGAGAAGCGCGAGAAGATGTATATACAAAGGGCCTCCCGCCATGTGGAGGAGGAGAACCACGGTTCTGCCGCGACACTGTACAACTTCCTCCGCCGGTCCTCCGCACCGGGAGCAAGAACGACAGGGTTCAAGGGGCTTCTCCACCTGCCGGATTCCAACCACCCGGAACTCGTTGCCGGTGCCATCGATGATGAGGTGCTCCACGATACGGCCATGAACGCCCTCCATAATTTCTCTGAGGAGGAAAGGGATGCCTTCGTTTCCCATGTCCGTGGTTTGGACGAGGAAAAGCGTGACTCCATCAAGGAGGCACTTGGTAAGTCGACCAGCAACGTCGTCCAGGGCATCATCACCAGATTGTCCGTGGTGGAAGTGGATGTAAATTGATGTTGAAGAGATTCCGTTTTGGAAATTCAAATCGGTCGATGTATATCAAATATGATGGATGATGCCCTCGTACTCCCAGCAACCAGCACCCTTGCCGTTCTCTCGCCCGAGGGAAGCAGCGGGGAATTTGTCGTGCACCTGGCTCCCCGCTGGCTTACCGCCAGCCTGGGTTTGGATCATCTCTTTCCTGTATCCGCCAAGACATCGGGGTCACTGATACCCTTGCTGGACATGGCGCAAATCCTGTGGACGGGGCAGCAGGTCGTCCGGGATTATTGCCTGGAATTTTCCACAGAAGAGAACGGGGCCATTATTGCACTCGTCGATGGGTTCCGCGTGGAGGAACTTCGAAAGCTCGATGGCGTTCCCGGTGACGGCCCGGGAATTATCTTTTCCCTCCGCGACGTGACATCCCTCGTCCGTGAACGACGAAAGACCGCCGCCATTGGTGCCTTCCATGGTATTGTGGGGCGCTCTCTTCCCATGCTGGAGGTCTTCCAAAGAATTGCGATATACGGAGCCACAGATGCTCCCGTTGTCATCACGGGGGAGACCGGTGTTGGGAAGGAACTGGTCGCCCGCGCTCTTCATGAAAGAAGCCCGAGGAAGGGGAAGCCATTTGTTGCGGTCAACTGCGGTGCGCTGACCTCCGACCTTTTCGAAAGCGAATTGTTTGGCCACGAGAAGGGATCCTTCACCGGAGCCGTGCGCCAGCATCAGGGGAGGTTCCTGAGGGCAAACGAGGGAACGCTCTTTCTTGATGAAATCGGGGAGATGCCGGCGATGTCGCAGGCGAAGCTGCTGCGTGCGTTGGAGGAGGGCGTGATCGAACGTGTTGGTGCCGAGCGTGAGGAGCGAGTGGATGTCCGCCTGATCGCCGCCACCAATGTGGCACTGGAACAGGCCGTCCAGTGGAGGAAGTTTCGCGCGGATCTATACCACCGTATATCCGTCCTTCGGATTCATGTTCCCCCCCTGCGGGATCGAAAGGGGGACATTCCCCTCCTGGTGGAGGATTTCCTGGCGCGCTTCAATACGCGCTACCAAAAGGAGATCAGGCGGTTCACTCCCGAGGCGATGAAGGTGCTCGAGGAGTATCACTGGCCCGGGAACGTGCGGGAATTGCGCAACGTCGTGGAGCGTCTTGTCATTGAATCCGTCGGTTCCGCGATTGGTGCCAATGCCCTGTCTCAATGGCGGGATGAACGGGAGTATTTTACACCGGGCGAATGGAATGCCGACGGATGGTGGCAACCGCGGACGCCGATTGTTGCCCCGGCACCCCCGTTCCCACCAACAGCGTCAGCGCCGGGTTGGCCTTTCGACCAGGACGTCATGGATGCACCCCGGGAGGGCGCCCGCTATTGGGGGCAACCGCAACCACGGCAACTTGCTCCTCCACGGTGGGACGGTGAAATCGTGGAGGCACCCATCTTTGGAAAACATTCGGACGCGGATGGCAATTCCTCCCAAGCCAGGGAAATCACACCCGATACCATCAGGACGGCCTTCATCGAATCAGGGGGCAACATTACCGCAGCAGCAAGATCACTCGGCGTTCATAAGGCGACCCTGTATCGCCACATGAAGCAATTCAACATGACCCGCGAAAGCCTGGAGGAGGAACTTCCATGAAGTTACCAATGTATAGATGCGTCGCACATATTTCCATGGCAATGGCGACCTTTATCGTTGTGATTGGCCTGACCGGTTGCGAGCACTTCCGCAGTTCCACCCCCGGGCAACAGCCCGCCCGGGTCCATGACAGTGGCATGGTCGAGGATCCTGAACTTCTCACCGCCGAACTGGGAGAATTTCTTACGTCCATCAAGAATAGGCTGGATGAAACCTTCAAGGAGCTTGAAGGCAAGGAACTGACTTCGGATCAGCGCCGGGCCCTGGAGGATTGGAAGACCAGGCTTCCCGCGCGGTTCGAGCAGGCATTTACAGAGGAATACGCCGCCAACGCCCTTGCCCGTGTCTGGCTTCTCTCCAAGCGTTTGGATGATTACCTGCAGGAAGGTGCCCCGGGCGGGAGCCGCTTCGGGGAACATCAGGGTTTGATCCGGGATTCTATACGGTCAATACGCAACGAGGCGGAAGGCATCTCCCGGCGGCACCTCCCCCCGGCTGAATTTCAGCGGGCACGGGCGGAAATCGAGGAACTTGCAGAGGAGACCGCCCTCCAGGGACCAATCTCCGAGGATCCTGTGCAGATATTTGGAAATGAACTTCGCGCCTCCCTCGGGTTTCTCACCTCGGTTCCAATGATTCCCTTCCGCACGGTTGAGGGTATATCACGGGGAGCCGGCGGCTTCACCGACCTTCCCTCGGCGATCAGCGAGATGGCTCGCGTTATAGACAATCTCCCCAAAAATACCCGCGAGCAGGCCGAGATTTTCTACGCCACCGTTGAGAAGTCCGACATGGCGACCACCACGATCACGAGCCTCGAAAGACTGACGGAAGTTTCCGAGCGCATTGCCTATATGGCCGAAGTCCTTCCACCGTTGCTCGAAGCCCTTCCGGGAGAAATTTCCAAGGAATTGATCCGCACCCTGGAGGAAACAGGCGCTGCTCAGGAGGAGCTGCGGGAAACCCTGCGCGAGGCACGCAGAACCCTGGAGGAGGGACGCGAAACCCTTCAGGCAGCAGAAAAATTCAGCGAGGGGGGCGCCGACATGTTCCTCGCACTGGCAACGGCCTCAGATTCCCTCGACAAGACCGCAGCTTCGGCGACCGGCCTCATGGAATCCATCGGAGACCTGCGACCGGACAAACCCAGGGATCCCGATGCTCCACGGTTCGACATCAACGAATATACAAATGCCCTGATGGAATTGACACTGACCTCCGCTGACCTTCGGGAAACCCTCAACGCCGTGGAAGCTTTGGCTGATCGGGACGACCTGATTGAACGGAGAACCGCTACCGTCCGGGCCGAAACGGATGACTTTCTGGAAAGCCAGTTTAACCGGGCCAACGAGTTGGTCGACAGGGTCTTCACCCGCCTCATGCAACTTCTCCTCCTTATTTTTGCCCTGGTCGTCATTCTGATACTCCTGCGCATGACACTATTTCGGGGGAACAAAACGACATGACAACCACGGAACTGACTTCCCGCGAGCGTGAGCTGGAGGACTTCCTGTCATCCCACCCGGAACCGGTTCTTGTCTATCTTACCGAGGATTTCCATCCCGCCGCATTGGACGTACTAAACCACCTCCACGCCGCGAATAATCGCCGGTGGAAGGTCGTTGAAATTCCCCTTCATGCCTGTCGAAACTGGGCGGCACGAAACGGCATCCACGGATCCCCCTCGATTCTTGTCTATAAGAAGGGACGCCTTGTCACCGCACTCCTTGGTGTCATGGAGGCCGATGACATCAGGGACCACCTGGAGCGTGTCGGCACCTGATTTACCGCATGTTCTCGCGGATGGAAGTCAGGCGGAGAATCTCGTCGGGTTCGTTCATGGCCAGGTAAATCGCCCCGTCCGGTCCGGTAATGACATCACGAATTCGCCCGCGATCACGGAGGATGACCTCCTCGTGTATGACACGGTCATTCTCAATGAGGAGTAAACGGAGGTCCTCGTTGCGCAAGGCGCCCGCGAGGAGGTGATTGCGCCAGAAGGGGAACTCGTTGCCGCGATAAAACTCAATGGCACAAAGGGCGGTGGAGGGGCGCCAGACCCAAATGGGCGGCTCCATTCCCGGCCGTGTTCGTTCGCGGGTAATGACGGT
>JAFIGB010000185.1 GCA_020831705.1 Candidatus Sumerlaeia bacterium
GTCGGTAGACCCAGCCATATCTGAGCGACCAATTTTGAAGACATCAGTCAGAGCTGCAACGCTTGAAAGGTAGGCAATTGGCGTTGTCAATTCATAGCCGATCGTAAAGTTTGCAGGAGGCACGTTGTTTGGCTGGTATGGGCGAAAAATACCATTCACACCATTGCCAGTATCTGACGGAGGAACATTGTGGTCGACCGTATAAGATTCAATCGCAATTGAAAGTGTCCGCATGTCTGCCTTGGTGCGGGAGACCTTGGAGCGCACTTGCGCTTCGAGGAAGTTGGGAACTGCGATAGCCGCCAAAATCGCGATAATCGCGACAACTATCAGCAATTCAATGAGAGTAAAGCCCTTCAGTGACCTCATGGCCACCTCCTTGGAAAAGATGAAATGTTTTCGGAAGGGATCAACCGCTTCCTCAAGGGCTTTCTGGCAGGTCAAGTAGGAGGTAAGTAGTACGAGTCACCACAACCAGCGCCCGGAAGAAGTGACGGTCCAAGGGAACCCATCGTCAACACATAATAACAGATTTCGGGTAAAGATCGGGCAAATTGACCTCTTGGAGCGTAGATTCCGATGATCATCTGTGGTGGAAGCAACCGATGCACATCCGTACCCCCGAAACTGGGGGGTTGCCTGTCAGGGTTGATCATCTTCGGCAGGCTCCCCGGCATCCTCATCCTGCTCCGGATCATCGGCCACCGCTCCTGCATCTAGCCAGACCAACCCGAACAACCCGGTGCGCCGGGTGATTTCCAACTTGGACTGGCGTGCGACCACCCGGTCGTAATCAGCGTCCCTGATGGAAAAACGCCGCCTCGTCCCATCGTCAAACTCAACAAGGGCCGTTGCCGATCCTGCCAGATTCACCCGCTCCTCGGTGCCCGGTTCCCCATAGGTGGTAAGAATAAGGGCCTCAACGGTTTCCGATTCCCCACGCTCCCCCCAACTGTTCACCACGGGGATCAGCCCGAGACAAATCGGCAGAAGGCAAAAGCCAAACGCTCCCAGGAAGGTTTTCGTCGTTTCGGACCGGATTTTCCACTTTTTGAAAAGGAAGGTAATGGGGAGGAAAAGAAGGGCAAAAAGCAGGATCGCCCCGATGACTGTGGCGGCAAGGAGCGGACCCCGCTCCTCCAGGTCGCGCCCCATAAACCACCCCGGGATGAAGAAGAAAATCCCGACAATATAGAGGGCCTGGGCGGTGAGCTCGACCCTTCTGTTGATAAAGTAGGTAGCGGCATTACCGCCTTTTTTCGCCATCTAACGCTCCGCAAGTCGCTGCTTGAATTCATTCTGAAATGGAGAAAAACCAACTGGCGCCCCGCGGGGCACCGTGGATCATCTCGGCGAAGAAGTTAGCCTTCCATGTGGTGGGGTCGTCAATCCATCGATGGAGATGGAGCAGCCCCAATATCCGCACAGCCAATAAAAACGGCCCCCATGCAACAGCAAGCGTGGGGACCGGACCGCGAATTGACCTTCGTTGGGTTACTTCAGTTGGATGCTTACCAGGCGGGGTTTCCCGACCCGGGAGGAGGAGCAAAGTTGGGATTTGCGCCGCCCTGAAGACCACCCATGAAATCACCTGATTCATCCTGCATGCGAATGAACTCCATGATCTTTTCTCGTGCCTCGGCGGGATCGCCAAAGCCTGCACGATCGATGGGTGCGACAAGGTTGGTTGCTTCACCGACCGCAGTGAGACGGGTCTGCTGGAGGGTTTTCATTCCGGATTCCAATTGTTCCTTCATTTCCGGATCCCCGGCGACGGCAGGGTCATTGAGCTGCATCTGGATCTGCATCAGTGCCTGGGACTTTGCCAATTCCAGAAAGCCATTGAGCATCATCGTTGCCGTCTGGGCGTTGTTGGCGTCCGTGAAGGAAATGGTAACTTCTGCTGTTGGGGATTCGGTGGGATAAATGCCAATGCCGATTGCCCGTGATTGACGCAGGGGGGCGGCGAACATGGCGACTTCCGGACTTTGGAGCATGGGCTCGGCCTGTTCCAATAATGGAGCCATGGGAGCGTAGATGAAAAGGTCCGCATCACGACTGTTAATCACAGGAAGAAGGGAGCTGAAGGAGCCCCCGTCTGTTGCGAGGCCGGTACGGTTCTGCAGGTTGCCGGTGGCATTGCCCAGCCAGCTTTGATTCTTGGAGACAAGGAGGATGCCACGGCGGGGGACATAAAAATGGCCGAGGGTGGATCCATCAGCACCGGTGAACGTTCCCGGGGCTTCGTCTGTTTGCGGGGTGGCTCCGACTCCGGAGGCGACCTCATTGATTTCATCGGCCGTAAAGCTGCCGCCCATGACGAAATGGAGATCCGGTTCGCCACCGGCCGCGTCTGCATGCGCTCCAGCAGCGAACATCCTCATCTTGGGAAGGAGGTCGGGATGGAAGGTAAAGAGGAGTGCTGCTTCAGCGAGCTGGCTGAGTTCGGGAACTTCGTTGCCGTCCTCTTCCCACTTTTCCCGAATGAACTCGGCGATTTCCTCACGTGGGATATAATGGAGGAAGGAGTTTTCATTGCCGGCGGGGTCGAGCTTGAGCCCGATGGCAAAGTCCACATCGTTGGGCAACATGGAAAGCGGCCCTCCGAGGGAGAAGTTTGCCTGTGAGATGGTCGGGACCATGGCCACCGCAACGGCGACGCTGGCCATCCTGATCATTGTACCTGCTTTTTTTGAATACATGGTGTGTCCTTTATTCAAGTGCTACGAATGCGGAAAATTCCCGGTTAGGAAACCTCCCATGGAGCATCCTACGCAAGAGAAGATCGTACCCTTCAACGAAAGGATTGGAAAAAACACTGGCACCGCCCCCCATTTCTGCTGCTCTCTTTGCCCCCGACCTTGCTAGGGTGACCCCGGAGACACGACATGACCGTCAAAATTTTCAACAGCCTGACACGACAGAAAGAGGAATTTGTCCCCCTCGATCCCTCCAATGTCACCTTCTACAGTTGTGGCCCGACCGTCTACGGCGAGTTCCACATTGGCAACGCACGGAGCTTTGTCGCCGCCGATGTCATTCGCCGCTGGCTCCTGGAATCCGGCTACAAGGTCACCTACGCCCAGAACATTACCGATGTGGACGACAAGATCATCGCCCGCGCCGAGGCGGAGGGCACCACTCCCGAGGCCATCGCGGAAAATTTCACCAAGTATTTCTTCGACAAGATTCAACTTCTTGGGAATCTCCCCGCCGACCATTACCCCCGCGCGACAGCCCATATTGGCCCCATGATCGGTCTGATCAGGAAACTGATGGACCGCGGCCACGCCTACCCCAGCGATGACGGCTCGGTGTGGTTCGAGGTTGCCAGCTTCCCCGAGTATGGCAAGTTGTCCCGCATGCCCCTGGACCAGATGCGGCAGGGGGAACGGGTCGACGAGGTCCAGCAGGCCCGCAAGCGCTCCCCCCTGGACTTCGCCCTTTGGAAGGCCGCCAAGCCCGGTGAACCTGCCTGGAAGGCCCCCTGGGGCCAGGGACGCCCTGGATGGCACCTCGAATGCTCCTGCATGTCGATGAAGGTTCTCGGCTCTGAAACCATCGACATTCACTCCGGCGGTGCCGATCTCCGCTTTCCCCACCACGAAAACGAAATTGCCCAATCCGAAGCCGCAACGGGGAAGCCCTTCGCCAGGTATTGGATCCACAATGGGATGCTCGATATCGACGGCGAAAAGATGTCCAAGTCCCTCGGGAACATCCGCACCATCGACGATGTCTTCAATATCGCTGATCCATTGACGATCCGCTACTTCCTCATCAGTGCCCGATATCGCGACAAGTTGGACTTTAACGAGGCGACCCTCCACGCCTGCGCCAGTGCTGTGGAACGATTGGTGAATTCCCTGCGCGAGGCCCGTCGCCATTCCATTTCCCCTGCAACAGATTGGCTTGAGGACGAGGAATTGGCCGCCCACTGGAACTCCTTCAAGGAGGGCATGGACGATGATTTCAACACACCGATCGCCATCGCCGAATTGGCCCGCACCGTCACCCTCCTCAATACACGCCTGACTGCGTTGCAAAATGGGGGGGGACAGCAACCCATTGCCCGGGCCATGGGGCTCCTTCATCACATGCGCCATGTCCTCGGTCTTACTGAGGAACTGGAGCAACCTGACCAGCACATTGATGAGGCCACTGCCGGGAAGCTGCAGGCCATCGCCATGGAATTTGGCCTGAAGGGTGATGATCCATCCGCCCTGGTCGAGGCGCTCATTGAGCACCGTGCTGCCGCACGCCGCGGGAAGGACTTCGCCACTTCCGACAAGATCCGAGATGGGATGACATCACTTGGTATTGTTCTGGAGGACAAGCCCGGCGGGGTCACCACCTGGCGACTGGGATGAGCCCCGCCGGTTTGTATAGACAAACCACCTACTGCCGGATGCGCCAGATGTCCCCGGCACTCACGGTCCCGTTGGTGGGATCGTAGGTGGCATTGAGCAACCAGTCACGATTGGCTTCCAGACCTCCGGGCCTCCATTGATTGGGATCGATATCAAATCGACGATTTGGCCCCGGACTGAAGATGATCCAGTCGAGTTGTGGAGCTCCACTGGAGAGATATCCAAACGTGGCCCCCTTATCGGGAGAAAAAACATCCTCAAACGGTGCGACGAGATACGCGATGGGAGTAGTCAGTGTCATTGGGCCGCCCACTCCCCCGCTGCGGAAGGTGGGAATTCCTTCAACGCCTTGGTATCCCGCATTGAAGGATTTATCCAACTCATTGGTCCAGGCGGGATAACTGTTGTTGTCGACGTAATACGTCTCGAGCGCCGTTGCCATGGAACGCATGTCCATGCGAGTCCTTGAAACCTTGGACCGCGTCTGAGCTTCCAGAAAGTTGGGAACCGCAATGGCCGCCAGAACCGGCAACAAGGCGGGAAGCAGCATGACCTGAAGGCCGCTTGTGCTGCTGACCTCGCCCTGCTGGAACCAATGAAGGCCCCTGTCGGTGACGTCCCTTGCGGTAAAGGTTCCGTTTTCAATCTCCATCGTAGACTTCCAGAAATCGAGGGACATGGCCATGTTGGGATCATTGGCAAAGGCCGACGCCATGGGATGGGAGATAATGTTGAGCACTTCGTTGTATAGACGCGGATCCACATAATTGATGGAGTCCGCACTCTCAGGCATCCCCGCCGCAAGCCTGGCGAACAGGGGGTCAGTGGTAATGTTCTCCCCCGCCCTGGCAGCGTTGGACATCATCAGTGCATTGGGTGAGCTGACGATCACCAGTTTGTCCGCCTGCTGCTCAATAATAAATTGGGTACTGAAAGGGGACTGTTCCACTTCACGAAAGGTAATCCGAGCATCGGTGGAGGCATCAGCATCCACTAAGTCATGATCACCAAATGCCTCCTGAAGGAGTTGAAAGATGGTGTCATCCTTCGTTCCATAGGAGAAATAGCCATATACCTCGGGAACAACAAGGGGCGGAGTACCCGGCATCATTTCGTCCAGCGGAATGGTGACTGAATCCCCCAAGGCAACCCAGTTGGTAAATTCACCTGTCAGTGAATTGAATACCCTGTCGGGATCGAATCCAATTTTCGCCAACTGCCCATCAAAGTCCACATCTTCACCGGAAATTTCAGTGACAAGTGCAGCCAGGTCACGAACCATCGGCATGATGTTGTCGAAGCGATTCCAGCCGGAGAAGACAATCACCGATGACGGCGGGATGGCTGAAAGATCCGCACGCCGTTCAGCGTCCACATCCAGAAGGGAAAAGAAACCACGCTTTTCTCCCATATAGAGGACACTGCGAACGCGGTTCCCCTGGCCGTCCGCCATTTTGACCGTGCTCACACCGGCAGCCTTCACATCCAGAATCCCCACCCTGCCAAGAATCGTGGTCAGCAATTCATCCAGTTCCATCCCTGCCATGGGATTCATCGGCTGGTGCATGAGAACCATTCCAAGCAGGTCGGAAACACCGGTAATAAATTCCTCCAGAATCACCTCGGTATCGAGGTACATATAGACGGTTCCACCCGGTTCCAACCCTTCAGTTACAACATTCCACCCATCATGGGTCGGGGTGTTTCCCTGAAGTGACACCTGGCCAAAGGGAACTGCAAGGCCCGCCGCCAGCAGGAATGCCCCAAGGGCTTTCTGTTTTCCGTACATGTAAGATCATCCTTTCTTGCGGGATGAGATTCTTTTCAACACGACATCAGACTTCCCCACACCGAATGGGGAGGCAAGAGAACATTTTCATTTGTGCGTTGTGAATACGCCAATCGACCCATTTCAACCAGGTGCCGGGACTTATTCTTCCGGCAATGCGATCCTGCGCTCTGGAATTCTTGCCCACCTCCCCCAATCCACCACCGGCCACCTCCCCGGGTCTCAATTCGGTCTTGACGGTGGCTACACCTTCCCCTCCGATGGTGGCGAGGCGGTGAATCAGTATGCCGCGGGGCCCGGGGAGGTTTCCCGGGA
>JAFIGB010000208.1 GCA_020831705.1 Candidatus Sumerlaeia bacterium
GCTGGAGCCGCTACAATCCTTGCAGTTCCTGGCGGTGCTGCTGCCGGGCCCCGTGGTTGTTTGTCTCTTGCTACGGGCTCCATTTCTTTCGCCCTCGTAGGCCAAGTCCGGAAGGATTCTCGTCAATGCTCGCAGAAATCAAACAGCTCCTCCAAGTTCAGGAGCTTGACAAAGAAATTATCCATATCAAGGAGACCATCGCCCGGTACCCGAAGGTCTGGGAACAGGTGAAGGATAAGCTGACAAAGGCCCGCGAAGCACAGGCATTGACAGCTGCAGCCGAGGAAAAATTCGAGAAGGACAAGCGGAGGATGGAGCAGAAGCTTCGTCTTACCTCCGATGAATACCGCCGCGCCCAAACACAGCAAAACGCCGTCAAGACCGCCAAGGAATACGAAGCGGCCAGCAAGCAACTTGAACACGTCAAGCGC
Source organism: Candidatus Sumerlaeia bacterium (assembly GCA_020831705.1). Taxonomy (GTDB): domain Bacteria; phylum Sumerlaeota; class Sumerlaeia; order SLMS01; family SLMS01; genus JAFIGB01. Next base: position 432 of record JAFIGB010000208.1, read on the forward strand.
CAGATGGAAGACATCCAAAAGCGCGCTGAATTGCTTCTTGAGAAGGAAGACGAAACCAAGAAGGCCGCCGCCGACGCCCAGGCTGAGCTGGAAAAAATTGAAGCCCTCTACAAGTCGGAAAAGAAGCGCATTCGCGAGCAATTCAACGAGAAAAAGACCCATCTTGAGCAGCTTGAAGCCCGGCGCCTGGAGGAATTCTCCCGCGTCGACGCCAAGTCACAGCTGATCTACGAGCGTGCCCTGGTCCGTTACCCCGGCAACAGTGTTGTTCCCGTGGTCAATGAAAAGCCCGCTGGAAGCGACCGCGGCACAAACGGGTGCGCGGGTTGCTACTTTGAAGTACTGCCCGAGGAGCTCGTGCGGATTCGTCAGGAAAACGACATCATCACGTGCACCAATTGCGGGCGCCTGCTCTATGAGGAAGTGGAATACAGCTCCGAACATTCAGAAGTCGGCTGAACTCCCCACCCCCTCGCATTGTGCAGCGCACACCAAACGGAATCAGGGGAACGGATTAATGAGGGGTAAACGGAACAGGCTTTTTCTCGGATTATTTCTGGCCACAACGGTATTTGGACTCACAACCGGGTGTTCCCGCCTCGTGGTGGAGTCCCAGCCCGAAGGTGCAACCATCCTGTGGTCAGTCGACGGGGCCGAACCTTTCCGTCCCTGGCCACCCAATTCCTGGGAATGGCGAACCACCGCAGGGACCCGGATCGCCCAGGAATCTGCAGGCGAAACCGCAACCACTTCCTCCCAAATGCCCGCAACGCCCCTCGATGCAACGGGTGTTTTTGGGGATACCGTCTTTATTACCGTGGAAAAGGACGGTTATCGCCGCCCCCTTCCCAAAGCCGTCCAACTTTACTCCTGGCGCAATGAGCGCGTCAGCTTTGAGCTTGAGGAACTTCCCGAGCGCATCGCTGAACGCATGCGGGCTGAAGGGTTTCTTCTCTTTCGTGGCGAATGGGTCGACCCTGAGGTTGCCGGTGTTGAGGAATTCAACGGCGTGGTCATGCGCAAGGACCAGGCATACCGCCTCCGCCAGCTTGCCGCCGGACTGGTTGAATATGAAGGCGAGTGGATGAGTCCCGAGGATGCCGAGGCCGCCGAGGAGCGGGACATGTTGGCCGCGGGGATGGTCCGCCTCAAGGGTCGCTGGGTCACCGAGGAGGTGTACGAAATGGAAACCTCCATAGACGAAAAGGTAGCCTCCATCCGCGAGGAAAAGATTTATGCCGACCTGTCGCCCCCCCGAATCATGGAAAGAACTAACTTGTCAGCGTCAGAAGTCCAGCTGACCAACAGCACCGGCCAGCAGGTGGAATTCCTCTTCAGTGGTCCCATCAGCCGCTCCTTCCTGCTGCTCCCCTACCAAAGTGCCGGTTTCAGTGCCGCCGATCGCATCGCGCTACCTGCGGGAAATTACGATGTCGTTGCCGTTCCGACCGGTCTGGATGCACGGGGCCGTAATCTTCGGGAGGTGCTGGGAAGTTCCGCCAACCTGGATGCGGTCATGTTGCGTACCGAGCCGGCCTGGGCGGAATGGCCCCTGGCTTCCGGCACCAAATACAGTTTCAATTTTGGTGGTTCGGAGGAGGAGCTGCGCGAGGGACTTGAAACCTTCGAAATGCCCGTGCCGGAAATGCGCATCCAGCCGCCCCAACTGGACATTCCGGAATCACGCGCCCCCCAGCGCCCCCAGCGTGGCCAGGGACAACGTCCTCCGGGCGGTGGGCCTCCCCAGGGCGGTCAAACCCAGTAATTACCAACGTTCATCAGCATCCTCGGCAGTGAAAGCACGCCCCGACCAAATCTGGTTGTTGCGTCGCCATTCAACCAGGGTGCGGCCATCCTCGCTGGTGGTATAAACACGGCCAATCTGGGACATTACCTGAGCCTGGGCCGGTGTGACCAATCGGTCCATTATGGATGTGGATTCACCATCCCGCTCCTGGGAATGGGGAATGAACCACCGATCGGCGAGATTGAGTCCCAATAACAGGACAACAAGCCCGAGGAGAATATGTGTCGTCTTCCGTGAATCATGGCGCATGGGGAACCTCCTTGCGTTGATGGGTCTGACCCGTGAAAGGGCAATTCACCTGCCAACCGGTGGACGTGGAAACGTAAGGTGATCAGGGTTGACATTATTGGAGAAAAATCGAGCGGGGTCTGCTCCCCGATTGACAGTCGGGAGGGTTGGAACCGAAAATTTCGAGGTATCAGATACGATTCGGCGTGGGGCAGGTTTGCCCTTGAAACAGCCGAAAAAAGAGACCTCCATGACCCCAATGAATTCCCACCGCCAATATCTTGCGGATGTATTTCTGGTGCTTGGCCTTTGCGCCTCCCTAATGGCCCTGGCGCCAAGTGGTGTCAGCGCGGATGACCCGGGATTTACACCTGATGAGATTGAACACCCCGTGATTTTGGTGCCTGAGGAGGTTCCCGTTGAGGAGGATGACCTACTGGAATTGGCTCCGGTGGATACATCGATCAACTTGAAATCCGACCCGATCTATTTCCCCGACAAATCTTCTCACTGCGACTTCGATCCCCTTTTCCTGACGGGGCCCAATGTACTCCATGACATCTCAACAGGTTTCAGCGGTGCCCAGATTTCCTATGTTGTGGGAAACGTGACCGGGTACTTTATTACGGGCCTTGAAGTTGAAGCCGGAGGCGAGTATGTCACGGCGATTCAGTTTGGCGCCGGGACAAGCACCCAGCGTGGGTACCCTGTAAGTGTGACCCTCTTATCAAACCCTGATGCAGAATTCAATCCTGCCACGGCCACACTCATCCACCATGAACACGGCTTCGTGGACTCGGTGAGCGGATGGACAACCGTGGAATTCAGGGAGCCTGTCTATATCGGCCCTCCGGGAACAAAATTCTTTGCAGGTGCAGTGGTCCGCCAGGAATATAACAGCCAGTCACCAATCCGAGTCGCAAACACATCCGAAACAGGGACACGAAGTTGGGACCGCGGAGTCTTTGGTTCTGACATGAATGTGTCAGCCCCTCCGAACATCGCGCGACCCTCGGGGACAATCTATCCCATTCGCGCTATTGGCAGAAGCACTGCCCAGGTGGACTGCCTTCGCATTGCCCGCATGGACACCTGCGACATCCCCTGCACCAGCACCGTCGTCCAGGGAGTCAACAAGGCCCGGCCATATATATACGCCCTGCACCGCCCCTTCATATACAATGTCAGATTTTCCGGTCCCGTCACCGGTGTAACCGCCGATGCCTTTACTCTTTCCACGACGGGAACACTTACAGGGTATGATATCTCCTTGGTATCAGGATCCGGTGCCAATTATCAGGTCGAAATCAACAGGGCAGGTGGCTTCGGAACCGGGGAGCTTACCCTGACGAAGGGGGATCTTTCCTCCGTACTTGATCAGTTTGGGGAGCCGGTGGGTGACTTTTTCCCCCGTGTGGAACCGTATTTGGTCAATCATCAGGCCACGCGCTTGATCTCCTCGAATGTGATTACCGATCCCGAGCCAAAGCTTCAGTTCACCTTCAGTTCGCCCATCATCGAACGGCCCGACATCTCCCTGACATTCCAGAACTATTTCGATGTTACGAATCCCACAATTGAGGAAGGGGTGATTGTCGGAACATCCCCCTATGGATCGGCCCTTTCAGTGGATTCCTCCTCAGTCAATGGAACGGCCGTGGCACCAACTGCCGAGTATTTTCCAAATGATGAATATACAATCGAGGGTTGGATTTATACAAACAGCATTGTCGCCGACGCCCCGATCATCGACTTCCGGAATGGAACCGGCGACCGGGTTATCTTTGCCCTTGGAGGAGCTGGAAACCGATACCTGATTTTCGAATCCATCAACTCCAGCAGCACACCAACGGTACGTCGTGCCTTTACATGGTTGCCCATTGCCCTGGAGAACTGGGTCCATGTCGCCGCTTCTGTCAAGGATGGGCGCGTCGATCTGTATATCAATGGTACGCGACATGGTTCGGCGGGAATTGAAGCACTCAATTCCGGGCTCATGAACGACAATAACATCGGCCAGCGCCTCACAGTCGCCAATGCCCGCTTCGACGGTGCCATCGACAACCTGAGAATCTGGTCGCGTGCCCTGGATGCTGTTGAAATCTCGGAGGCCATGAGTGAGGTTGCATATCCTACGACCACTTCAGACCTGGTGGCCCAGTGGAACTTCGACGAGGGTACCGGTCTTGTCGCCGCAGACAGTTCCGGAAACGGACACGACATCACATTGCTCCCCGACGCGGGATGGGTCGATTCGGGGGTTCCGTTTTCCGATACGATCGAGATCAGCTTTTCTGATATCGTGACGCCCTCCTACTTCCGCGCCCGCCCGACTCTTACGGCGAATACCGGAATTCCCAATTATTTTGGACTGTCGTTTGAGGGATTCGATCCGGCGATGACTTTCTTCACCTTCCCCAATCCAGTCCACACCGGCTCGACGACCGCTACAATCACAACGATCACCCGGTTGAATGACGAATTCACCAACGCCACTTCATTACCCTTTGAGGTTGGTGCAAATGACATCCTCGTGGAAGTTCCCACGGACGATTTCCTTCCCACCCTGACGGGGGACTTGGGAACGGCCACCGTTTCCTCAACGAGTTTCAGGACAACGGATTCCATCTGGCTTTCGGGTCTTGCGGGATCCCATGTGCGTGTCCCCAACCTGATGGCATCCATTCCCAACGAGGAAATCACCATCGAGTTCTGGCAGCGGGCCATGCAGTTAACGAATCAGGAAATCTTTACCTCTCCCGCGGACACCAATGAAAATCGTATTCTCGCCCACACTCCATGGTCAAATAATATTGTCTATTGGGACTTTGGGAACATCTTTACGACAGGCCGCCTTCAATACACCCCGCCTGAAAGCCTGATCAAGGAATGGAACCACTTCGCCTTTGTTGCCAGCACTTCCGGCAACTTCATGCGTATCTATCGCAATGGAGTCCTGGAAGCAGAAAAATTCGAGGCGGATGGGTATACCAATCAAATCGGAGACCACCTGATTGGCTCCAATGGTACAAGCCAAATGCAGGTCCTCGTTCAGGAATATCGCATTTGGAACAGGGCACTCGACGGGGAGGAAATCAGGGACCTTCGCTTTAGCACACCCGACACCTCCGATCCTGACCTGTTTCTCTATTTCAGTTTTAACGAGTTCGAGGATCTCGGCATCGGCGGTGCAGGTCTTGATATACGCGATCTTTCCTTGAATGAAAACCACGGGCATGTTGCTTCGCCCAACTCGGCAACGGTTCTGACACCATCCTCCGCGCCGTTCCGTGTCATGGTCGAACAACCGGATGGGGATGTCGGC
>JAFIGB010000098.1 GCA_020831705.1 Candidatus Sumerlaeia bacterium
CCTTTGCGATCATCTGGGTGCCGAGAATGATCTGGGCCTCGCCGGAAACCATCCGCTGCCAGGCCTCCAGAAAGGCCCGCCGTCCGCCGACGGCATCCTGGTCGAGGCGCAAAATCCGCGCATCGGGGAACTGGCGCGTCAGGGCCTCCTCTATACGCTGGGTTCCCGATCCCATGCCGACAAGTCCCTCGCACCCACAACTGGGGCAGGCCTTTGGATAGTCACTCGTTCGCCCGCAAAAATGGCACTTGAGGAAGGAGTCCTCCCGGGCAAGGGGCTTGGGGAAAAGGTCCAGTTCCTGTTCCTCCGGCGGAGGCGCGCCCCGGCCACGACCCTTCCCCCGCCGATGGATTGTCATGACAATATCATCATCATCACAGCGCGCCACCCACTTGCATTCGGGGCACATGAGGAAGTTGGAAAATCCACGGCGATTGAGGAATAGGATTGTTTGCTCGCCCCGCTGGAGGCGCTTTGTAATGGCAGCGCGAAGGTCCTCCGACAGCAGTGTATTGACACCGGGATCCGCAGCAGCACCGGCCCCCATGGGTATGAGGCGCACCTCCGGCAGCTTCATTCCCATGGGCCGTTCCGTCAGGCGAAGGAGTGTATATTTCCCGGTACGCGCATTCTCGTAGGTCTCCACCGAGGGTGTTGCGCTTCCCAGGAGGACAGGAATGCCCAGACGCTTCGCCCGGATAATCGCCAGGTCGCGGGCATGATAGCGCGGCGTTTCCGACTGCTTGTAGCTCCCATCATGCTCCTCATCAATAACCACAAGACCGAGGTTGCGAAGTGGGGCGAAGGTGGCCGAGCGTGCACCGATGACCAGTCGAATCTTCCCGCTTTCTATCTTTCTATACAGGATCAGCTTTTCCCGCCGTGATTGCTGGGAGTGGAAGACGCCGATTTCCTCCTGGAAACGACGGGTGAATCGCTCGACGGTCTGCGGTGTCAGGGAGATTTCCGGTACAAGACAAAGGGCCGACTGCCCGACCTTAAAGGCCCTCTCGATGAGGCGCAGATAGACCTCCGTCTTGCCACTTCCCGTGATGCCATGGAGGAGATAGACACCGAACTTTTCCTCCTCCATCGACTTCAGGACGGCATCGAAGGCAACCTTTTGCTCGGAAGTGAGTTGGGGAACAACGTCGGGAGGGGGGAGGGCGGGCGCCGGCATGTCCTCGGCGGCGACCTCCTCCAAAACACCGGCCTCCGCAATTTTTCGCAACGTCGCCACCGTCGTCCCCACGTCCCTGGCAATGGTGGACAACGGAAGTGGCTCCCCTGCTGGAAGGGCCTGCAACCGCCACCCCACTTCGCGCTGACGGGGCGTGAGGGATTCCACGATGGCATCGCCACACACGCGCCACTTCGGTTTGCTTCCGGTGACCACATCTCCAAAACCCACCATGGAGATCGCCGACAGGGCCTCCCCGATTCCACAGAAATAGTACTCACTGACCCAGTCGCCGAGGGAAAGAAGCTCGCCTGTCAACGTATACTCGGGAGATAGACGCCGCTTCACAGGCAGGAGCTTCAGCACTCCGGTGGTCAGGTCCGGGGGGTCCAACTCAACGACACAGCCAGGTACCATTTGGGGGCCAAGGGGAACCTCCACGAGCATTCCCGGGGCGAGCTTCCCCTCCAGATCACCGGGCACCAAATAGGTGAATGGCCGTCGAAAGGGACGGTTCACGGCAACAGAAACAGTTGGCGGAGGGGAGAAGTCGGACATTAAAACAGCCTCAACTGGGCTTCACGAATTGCGGCAAGTTCCTCGCGGCGCCTGGTTGCTGCGGTAAGAATTTCCTCTTTCAGTTCCACCGTGTCTGCTTCCGCGGCCTCAAAAATCCTGGCCCCTTCATCACTCATATTTTCCTGAAAATTCCTGACACCGGGTTCTGCTTCCTCCCCGCACCGGAGAAGAAACAGTGGCACACCCATCTCCCGGGCGGCGCGGAGGCAGTGCATTGTGCCACTCGTCATCCCCGCCTCGCCCACCACCAGCGCTTCGGAGAGCGCGGCTATAAGTCTATTTCGAACAACGGGCGTTTGCCGGGTTGGCTCCTGCATCACGCCGAAGGGGGATAGAAGAAGTAGACGCCCGCCGCCTTCCTTCAACAGGGGCGAACGCCAATCCGTCGGCAGGCAACCAAGCCCCTGGGGGACCGCCACGATGGTTTCACCCCCGCCACGGAGCGCTGCAAGATGAGCCACCAGATCCGTCCCAATCGCTCCCCCACTGACGATGATCCCCCCGTCCTTTACAATCAATCCCGCCAGGACATCGATGGCACGGCTCGAGGAGGATGCAGGCTGGCGGGTTCCGATCATGCCAATGCGTGGGGATCGCTCCGCCATGGCAACGGGCCCCGCCCAATGCAGGGCACTTCCAACAGCGGCCCGGGCCACCGACTCCGCAAGGAGGGGTCCAAGGGGGGATGTTTCAATGGGGCCTGGGAGCATGTGAAGGTCTTTGGTCAAAAAATCAGGGGGCTCGCCAAGTCCTTCAGCAAGCCCCCCGTGTGTCAACTGGGTTGGTTCGGTTGGTTACCGCCGTCAGGGAAGCTCGCGGAAGGTCACATCCTGAATGAAGAAGGTGGCATCGCTGTTGTCGCTGGAATCGAAGTGCATCAGGTCGAAGGCAAACCGGGCGCCATGGTCGGCAATTGCCTGGGAGGAAGGCGACCATGTCAGTGTATAGTCACGGCCACTAATCGTCGTGGGGACGTTGTTCGCATCCTCATTGAGGCTGGCGATGGTGAGCGCGGTGCCCTCGTCATTGCGTGCGGAGAAGAGACGAAGCCTGAAGTGGGGAACACGGAGCGGATTCGATTCGTCCACTCCGATGCGTACCCTGACCTCGTAGGTCTTGGAGGCATCAAGTTTCTGGGTCGCGTCATCCCCGTAGCCAAGTGTGAGGACTGGTGTCTGTATGAAGCCAAAGACGTCGTTCTGCCCACCCGGGGAGATGGTGAGTCCCATGGGAGACTTGCCGTAGACCGGTGCGGGATTGAAGGTGGTGGAATCGCTGGCTTCCCATTCATCTGCGGCGGCACCGAAGGTGGCAACGTAGGTGACCTTGCTCGATGCAGGCGATTGGCCCATCTCATGGAGGTCCAGCATGTTGCGCCAGGTGTCGAAGCCATTCACGCGGAGGAACTCCGGGGCGTTTCCAAAGGGGGAAACGGTGGAGGCGCTGATGCGTGTCGCATTGGGGAAGGGTTGAAGCAATGGTTGTGTATCACGAAGAATATCGTAATACTGGGCGGCAGGAACATCACGGAATGCGTGGCGCAACAGGCGCACCAGACCGCCAATGTGTGCGGCAGCAGCCGAGGAGCCGGAGAAAACTCCGGGGATGGAATTGCCCAGGGGGCCGACAAAACCTGCCGAGAATGAATTTGTGTTGGAGTAGCTCACAACCGCCGGGGAAACCTGATTGTCATACCAGCGGAAGAAGCTGTTCTGCACGACACGGCCGGGACCGGGATTCAGGCCGGGAACGCTGTCGGGAGACATGACATTCACACCACGGGTGGCGTCGATGGCGCCAACGCTAATGACTGGTGCGCGGGCATCGGCATTGTTCAGGGGAATTCCGTGGGTCAGGTACTGGGTGTCATTCGCCATGATTTCGCCCTGGAGAATAAGCAGGGTGAAGGGAAGGTTGGAGGTGTCCAGACCATCCTTGCGGGCGATGACAATGCCATAATCGTCCTGGCCGAGAGCGGCAGTAAGACGTTCGATGGGTCGCCCCTCGCCACTTTGTATATCCGTCGAGGAGGCAACCGCGCTGAAAATGCTGGGGTTGTTGATGCGGACAAGATAAAGGTCAAGGTCATGCTTGGCCCTGGGATTTACATCATCCCAAATATCGTCCCAGACCAACACGACATCAACAATACCACCCTGGGGGCGAATGCCAAGCATCTCGTCCCGGACACCAGTGAATCGTCCGGAGGCAAAGTTGTGAAACCGCTGCTGGGCGGCACCCTCGGCGGGAGAGAAGATACCGTTAACGAAAAGTGGTGAACGGCCAGGGACCGCTGTCTCGGCAAAGCCGCCGGCAACCGGGATCGTGTAGTTCCCAACGGCCGTGATATAGACAATGTCAAGATTCGGATCGAGGGCGATGGACTGGGCGCGGCGGGAAATCACGCTGCTTCCATCAAAGCGTCCCGAATCAAAGAAGACCATGTCATCGACGATGATATTGGGGCGCACGCTTGCGGAAAGCGGAGGGCCGGTCATCCAGGTGCGGGCATTTTGCAGGGCGACGTCCGTGCGGGCATCAGCGAAGAGAAACTCGCTTGGCTGCGTTGGATTCGGTGGAGCAAGCTGATCCGCACTGTTGAAATACCCCGGTGCGATATCGAAAATCGTCTCGAAGATTGCAGCCCCCTCGGGGAAGGAGGGAGGGGTCACCACATCAGGATTCACGAGCGGATTGGGAAAGTCGAAAAGGGAGTGGTGAGCAAAGTCCGCTGGAAGCAACCTGATGCTCCCGAAAAAACCACTGGTGAGACCGGAACTTGTACGTGGATCACGGGGAAGGTCACCACGGGATATACGTTGGTCGGCATTTGCACCCTGGTTTTGGGGGACCTGAACAGGGAAGGAACTGTCGGCGGAAAACAGCCCGACGGAGATCACACCCACGCGGACACCCAGGCCGTTAACATTGCCGAGGTTCCGAATCAATGGGGCATTGAGGTTGGCGGCACCCTGACTGGTGACCGATCCGGCGGAGGGAATCCCGTAGGAAGGCCGCCGAAGGTGACGAATACCGGGAACATGGGCCACTTCCTCGATATCCTCGATATGAACCCATGCCTGAAGGAGGAAGCGTTCCTCATCGCGGCCGGTGATATCCACCCCGATATACTCGAGGTGCTTGATCGTGGCCTCGTCCCAACCTTCCATCCAAATGTAGGTTTCGACTTGTTCAAGCTTGTCACCACGAAGCTGAACGATGGGAGCAAACCGTTCGCTCTCCGGGGCTGCCATCAGCTTTGCGCGGTCATCAATGGACTTGGTGGACAACTGGCTCACCAGGGAATGGAACTCGGAGGTCATCCTGGGGTGAGGCTGTGTCAGCTCCTTGCCGATCGGGGCAGGAGTCACAAGGCGATCCCCCCTGTCGGGTGCTGGAGGTGCGGCAACGGCCATCCCCCCTGCAAGCAGGGAGGCGGCCGCCAGCGCGACAGGCATGGATATTTTCCTTGGACGGGTCATCGGGGTGTCATCCTTCCTCAATCGAAAGTCGTCCAGTCGGGTAGTCGGGTTTCTTCTTCAGGACTCGGTATCTTGCCCTCAGCTGGTGGCGTGGACGTTCCACCATGGCTGAGTATTACTGCATCCGGCGCGCTGACCGCGCTGGTACCGTCCGCATTGAAGACAAATACCTGACGCGGGCCGGGCGCGGAGTTCGCAGAAACACGAATCCGAAGATCGATGATTTCCGGCGAACGGACAATCGGGGTCTGCACCACGGTGATGCCCGTGCCGAAGTAGACTTCAATTCCCGGCTTGAACTGGCGACCAATGATGCGGATCGGTAGTTCCTGGCCGATGGGCACAACACGCGGCTGAACCGATGTCACCGCAAGCCGTGGCCGGATAATCGGGCCGCTGCCATGGGCAACACTGAGGTTTACACCGGTGCGGGCATTGTAACCGGCGCCAATGGTCCGGTTCTCGTAGAAGGCATCCAAACTACCACCAACACGGGTACCGAATCCACGGCCGGACTGGCCGACGTACAGATCCAGGTCACCGTCGCCGGTGGCATCGAAAAGACGCACCACACGGGGGTTGCCGCGGGGCGTGCTTTGTATGCCGGCAAGGAAGGTGTTCTCGGGGGTGCGAATCTCGGAAGTGGTATTGTCGAGGAACAGGGGAATGCCCTCGACTCCTGCGTTGGCAAGAAGAACCACATTGACGTTGGTACGTGAACCTTCCACACCAACGATGATGTCGAAGAATCCGTTGAGGTTAATGTCACCAATGTCGGCATCGTAAACGGGGCCGGTGATCGGCTCGGTGAACGGATTGCTCAGAGGCAGATCACTCAGATCTGTGAAGTTGCCGTTGCCATCATTGGCGAGGAAGATGGGCTCACCATCGAGGGTCCACAGGATCACGTCCCAAACCGGATCATAAACCCCGTTTTCGTTAAGGTCAATGTAACGTGGCGGGCGCTGGGTGACGAAGACGTCGTTGGGATTGTCAGGAGAGACAACCACTTCGGTCACCGGAATGGACCAGTACTCGGCAGGAACGTCGAAGACCGGGACGTTTCCGCGGCCAAACCTGGTTTCCTCGAGCACCTTGACCATCTGGTTGAAGGCACGCACTTCACGGTCGGAGACGATGCCGTTACCGGTCATGTCCTCGGTGAAGTCTCCCGATTGACCGAAATTCCACACCGACATGCGGCTGACCGGGCGGTTGATTTGGGGCCACACACTTGAATCCGAAACGGTGGAGAAGTTCCCCTGCCCATCATTGAGAAGCAGACGGGTTGTCGTTTCCAGCTCGGGAAGTATTTCATTGGGATTGATTCCGGAGTTATTCCCCAGAATCAGGTCCAGATAACCATTCCCGTTCACATCCACGAAGGAAGCATCCCATGTGTCATCGAAGGGCATTTCGGTCTGGAACGGATTGGCGTCGACAAGGCGCTCGGTTGTCTGATCGACAAGGGTCACCGACTTCGGATCGGCGGGATCGCCGAGGCGGTTCATCAGGAGGACGTTCCGGGCGCCACCATTGGTGATGCCATTGGCGAGGAAGACGTCGATGCGACCATTGCGATCCACGTCACCAACTGCAATGCGGCGGGTCGCCTCGCGGCCTGTGTTTGCTCCGAGATCCGGATAGACCGGGTGGGGCAGGTAACTGTTACGGGCGCGCTGGAAGATGCCATGGCCGAGGAGGGTGTTGTTCATAATATCCTCGGGGAAGCCCACATCACTGCCCGGCGAACGGCCCTGGCGTGTTTCGAAGTAGTGGTAACGGGCCATGGAGTTGTAGAACCATGGAGCACGGTTGGCCAGTGTCGGGTTGTCAGGATAGAACGGATAATTCGGGAAACGCTCCGCCTCGTAGGCATTGCGGTTGAAGTAAATCCGGTTGGCCTGGAGGAAGTTCGCCTGGATGATGTCCAGATCGCCGTCACCATCGAGATCGACGAATACCAGGTCGCTGGTACGCGCCGGGCTGTCAAGAGCCGTATTCGGGAACGCATCGGTGGTGAGCTTCGGTGCAGGATTTCCAAGTCCGGTGGGAAGGAAGTACGGCGAACCCTGCATATTCGGCCCATGGTTATACATCACCATGGTGAGGTCACCACTTGCCGTGTTGATGGCACCACCGCCGCGGACGAAGTCGAGACGACCATTGCGGTTGATGTCGCCAATGTCAAAGGCGCTTGTCGTCCCGATATTTCCCGATGAGGGATTCACGATGGGAGTTGTAAAGGCGAAATAGTCGGGAATGAAATCGCGGGTGGCGTTGAGGAACACCGGCGGATCTGTTGAGGAGTCGACCATGTCGGGAGGACTGTCAGGGCTGAACATGCGGTTATTAAACAGGATCAGCGTGGAGGGGAAGACCTCACCGGTGTTGCTGGAACCGGTGGCACCGACCAACACATCAATGTCGCCGTCATTGTCCATGTCGAAGGCGGCAACGGAACGACCGGCGAAGATGTTGCCGCTGGGGTAGATCAATTGGCCATCCACGATAAACTCTGTCTGCGGGAAGACGACCTGCTCATCAATGGGCTGGAATGCTTCACCTGTGGCATTGGCCTTGTAGATACTGAGCTGACCGGCAAAGCCGCCGACAATGTTCAGGTTCGAGGCGGTGATGTCGTCACCGACCTTGAGGATTTCCTTCACACCACTACGGTCGAGGTCGGCTGCGGTAATGTCCTGATAGCGATCGCGGGCTTCGAAGATCTCACCGGAATCACGCCAGTCCGGTGGGGTTGATACGAAGGTGAGATTTCCGGTACCCAGACCAATCGGTGTAAGAATGTCGGCATTGTTGATTGCCGCAGAAGCACCGCCAAGTGGGGAATCTCCAATACCACGGGAGAAACCAGCCTTGTCACCGGGCGGAGTTCCTTCGCCACGGTCGGGAATCATGCGATAGTTGAACGGACCACCGACGGCGAAGAGCTCCAATTGGCCCTCTTGATAGATGTCAGCAACCGTACCAGCAATGCCAATATCGCTGTTCCAGAGAACGCCGTTCTGCTCCGTTATGAGTGCGCGAGGCGGCTCGTGGCTCCAAGGGCGCCCCGTTTCCGCACCAGTCAGGTGGAAGAATCCGGGAGGCGCATTCGGCAATGGCATCCAGAAGTCGTAGCGGCCGTAATTGCGGTTCCAGAAGTAACCGTCCACACGACCGTCCACGGGAGGAGCCACGCCGACGGCCAGATGGGCGATGGGGAAGAACACCCCGTTTTCGTCGAAGACGTCCATATTCACCAGCAACTTGTCGCGACCATCGAAGATCGTCCGCTGGGCATCGGTACCCGCGAACGCACCGGAGCGCGCGTTGAGCACATGAATGTCGGGACCGTAACGGCCATGGAAAGGTGCGAGCACCACACCATAACCGTCGTAGGTTTCATCCTCACGGTTATCATTGGAGCGTGCTGCATCCTGCCAGATATCCACATAACCCGAGGGGATGCGGTCCACGTTCGGGCCGATCTCGGCATTAAGGCCCATGCCGCCCCAGAGACCATTGCGGCCAAGGGTTTCGTCACGGAACCAGAACTTGTCGATACGGCGGGCGAAGGTCTGGATTTCATCCGGGGCAACTGTCGGATCGAAGACCTGCTCCCGAATGGATGCGGGCTGCTCCATGAACTTCAGGAACGCATCCGGGGTTCCAATGGGAATCAGGTTCCCCTGGGAATCCACCAGTTCATTACGACGATTGATCAGGACACGAACACCAAACGCCGGGCGACTCAGTGCCGGGCGGAACTGGTCGGGGCTGTCATCCGTGTCGATCAGTGCATGGGCCTCAACCGAGGCTCCCAGATCGAGGTAACCGAAATCACCAGCGACCGACCCACCGGTTTGCGGGTTAATGGCCTGAATGGCACGCTGGGTAATGATAATGTCGGGATCGCCGTCACCATCAATATCCACCGCGCCGGAGCGTGTCTCTGAGGGCACCACCCACTGGAAGGGAGGCTGACGCGCCGAGTCCTTCGTGTTGAGAACACCGGGAAGGGCATCCTGGCTCACATCAACGAAGAATGCATCGCCAAGAAGGTCGTCATCCGGGAAGGGATTGATCGAGGGATCATCAACATCGATATTGATGAGCAACTGGCTGATCTGGGCCGTATTCGGATCGGCAATGGCACTGGTGGTTGCCTCCGGGTAATTGGCGAAGTAGAGGTCAAGGTCACCGTCGAGGTCGAAGTCGGCGAGAACGATCGAATAGGTGATGTTCTGCTGCGGGGGAAGTCGGTCATCGCCGCCTTCACCATCGGGCACCTGGTTAAGGCCGTAGGTGTCGTCGAAGAAGTAGCCGGGACGTCCACGGTCACCTTCGTTGAGGTAAATACGGTTACGAAGGCCGGCGGTGGGGAACTGGGCACCGGAGCGGCCCACGGCAACGATAAAGTCATTGTAGCCGTTGGTGTTCAGGTCGCCTGCGCGAACTTCGAAGACGTCGATGTTTGTCAACGCCGGGCGAAGACGCTTTTCGGTTTCATTCCAAAGCTGGAACTTGCCGGTGCCTTCCGTGCTGCAGGCGTCGCCGATGCCGTCACCATTGGAGTCAAGCTGGTCGGGGTTATAGACGAGCGGGCAATTGTCCTGATCGTTGGGAATGCCATCACCGTCGATGTCAATATCGCAGGCATCACCAACTCCGTCGCCGTCCATGTCTTCCTGGAGCGGATTGGGAACAAAGGGGCAATTGTCGAGTTCATCGGGGATGCCGTCGCCG
>JAFIGB010000100.1 GCA_020831705.1 Candidatus Sumerlaeia bacterium
GAGAGGGTGTAGAGATGGGCTGGGGTACGGGGGAAATCAAGGGCATAAATGAGCAGATGATAAGAATCGGGGGGGACTCGATCGGCCCCTTCCCGTTTCGCCGGGGTTTGGAGATTGCTCTTGCTGTCGAATCTCCCCTCCATCCACCTTGATCACCGCGAATTTACCCCCTCGGAGACCCGCCCCATGGACATTCTTTCCAAAGTTCGAAACGTCCCTGATTTTCCCAAGCCAGGGATTCAGTTCAAGGATATCACAACCCTGCTGGCTGACGGCGAGGCGTTCGGGAAGGTTATGGACGATTTGGCGGATCGTTATCGTGGAGCCGGGCTTTCAGCGGTCGTTGGCATTGAGTCCCGCGGGTTTATCTTCGGCGCCGCCCTGGCAGATCGCCTGGGAATCGGATTTGTCCCCGTGCGCAAAAAGGGAAAGCTTCCCGCCGACACCATTGAAAAGACCTACGCTCTTGAATATGGTGAAGCCACTATTGAACTGCACCGCGACGCCCTCGTGAAGGGGGATCGCGTGGTGGTGATTGACGACCTTCTCGCCACCGGCGGGACGCTGGAGGCCAGTTGTGCCCTGGTGGAGGAACTCGGTGCCTCCATTCATGAAGTTTGGGTCCTCATCGAACTTGGGTTTCTCAAGGGGCGCGACAAACTGGGTTCCCGTCCCATCCATGCCGAGGCGATTATTCCCTGACTGAGATGACAAAACCGGCGGATGACAAAAAGGCTCCCGGCCTTGCCCGGCGCTTCCGAAACAGGATGATGGTTTGGGGCTCAAGTACCCTGGTTGCAGTGGTTCCGCGCCTTCCCATCGGGTTCTGGCAGGTGGTTGGTCGGACTTTGGGGACGTTGGCTTCCCTTGTCCCCGGGCGGCGACGGACCCGGTTGCGGGACCACCTCATGATCGCCTACCCACCGCCGGAATATTCTGATCAATTCCGGGCCAGGCTCCTCAAGGCGTCCTGTCAGTCCCTGGTGAATCTCTTTTTCGAAGGGATCTGGGCCAGCGGTTGGCGGGAGGCCGATAACAAGCGGGTGGAACTCCTGGAGCCCCATCGCTGGGAGGAACTGAGGGCTTATCTGGAAAGTGATGAAAACAAGGGGCTTGTGATCTACACCGCCCATCTGGGCACATTCGAGGTTGTGGGACGGTGGTTTTGCACCATGTCCCCGCGACCGGTGATGGCGGTTGCCTCCCGGCCCAAGGTTCCCGAAATTGCCGAGTTGCTCCGCCAGGTCAGGGAGAGGGTCGGTTACCGGCTTGTCTGGCGCGGTGATGCGGGGCTGGCAACGATGCGTCACCTCCGTGCTGGTGGTATTTTGGTCATGTTGGTGGATCACAACCTGAAAGGCCCGGGAGTTGCGGTACCCTTTTTCGGGAAGGATGCCCACACTCTCCTGGCGCCGGCCCGTTTGGCGCTTCAGTCGGGTGCGAAGGCGACAACGGCGTTCTGCCTCCGAAAGGGGCTGGGAAAATTTCAGGTTTTCTTTGAAGAACCCTTGGCGTTGCCCCCCTACCCCCGTCAAAGTGACGAGCGATTGCGTGTGGAGGCCGATTTGGCGGCAACCTACACACGGCGCATTGAGGAAAATATCCGCCTACACCCCGAGCAATATCTCTGGATGCACAAACGATGGCAAAAACGCTCCGACACCTTGCCCTTTCCGGACTGATCCTGGGCGCCCTTGGTGTCGCCCATGGAAATGTCACCCTCACGGGCCTGCGTGTTCAGGTCTCGGAGGAGGACCGCATCCTCCATAATATCCACAGCGAAACGGCCACCCTCTCCGGGGACCGCTCTATGGTCGAGGCCAAGGCGCTCACCCTGAGCGCCAACGAGGACACCACCCAGACAATTACCTCCTTCGCCCCCCGGGCCTTTGTCCACCTTGGCGGCGACCGGAACCCACCCGAGGAAACACCGCCCGCTCCCTCCCTGGAGGAGATTTACTTCTACGACAGAAACTTCTCCCTCGAAGCGGTTGAGGGGGATGTCCTGCTCCTCGGCGAGGGGTCGAATATCGAAACAAACGTGGGCGACTCGGCGACCCTGCTCTCCGAGCGGCTCATTTGGTCGGCCCTCTATGACCGGCTTTTAATCCCTGTTCCCTTCCACCAGACCAACCAACTCCCCGGTGGGAAGGTCGTGATAGTCGGAGAAGCGCTTTCCGTGGACCATGACTTCAGGGAATGGACTTACTTCGCCCTCCCGGAATCGGACATCGAGTTCGAGTACTCGGCCGCTCCGCTGGAGGAAACCCCGTGAAAGGCTCCATCCGCTTGAAGATTTTTCGAACTTCCGCCCTGGCCATCCTGTCCACCATCGCCCTCGTGGGTATCCCCGCCCTCTCGCCAGCCCAGGATGGGCAGGAGGCGCTTTTCAACGCCCTCGTGGAACCGGGGGAAACAATGCGTCTTTCGGTGGGTGTCTTCCCCGATGGGACGGGGGGGACAATGCGCAACCTCCTCGACAGCGAGGGGAACCTGATGCGGTTGGAAATTCCCGGCCTTGTCCGTCTGCGTACTCCCCGAATTGACCTGGATTGTGAATATCTCCTTTTCGAGCCCGAGTCCAATCAGCTCGTGGCGCGGGGGAATGTCCTCGTCACCCAGGAGCAGGTTCGCGCCACAGGCCAGGAACTTGTCTATAACCTGGAAACGGGTGCGGTGGTGGTGACCGGCGCCCCGGAAGTCCTCCAGCAGTCGGAGGAAAGCTCGGCGGAATTCACCGGAATGGAAACGCTGCGCATCAATCCCGGCGAGGAAGGGCGCATGCAGGTACTCATGACAGGTGGCGAGCGGATTGTCGGCCTCATGTCTGGGATGGCAGCAAATGGTGGGGACACAACAACCGGCTCCGCCCCATCCGGGGGAATGAGCGGGTTGGGCGATGATGTACGCATCACCACGCGACCGAAGGGAAGTGAGCCTGCCCATGTACTTCTCAATATGGCTGAACAGGGCGAGTTCGAGTTGTTTCGTGCGGAGGGAAATGTCCTCCTCGAAAGTACCCAGATGAATCTGCGGTCGGACCAGTTTGAGTACAATGGCATCGATCAGTCCATCGAGGCGCTTTACAATGTCTTTATCCGCCAGGACCGCGTTACCGCGGAGGCGGGGCGCATGGTCTACGACCTGGTGAAGGACGAAATCACCCTGACCGTCGATCCCGAGATTCGCGAGGAACGGGGCCCGGGAACCGTGGCACGCATCTTCGACATTGCCAGTTACGTCATCACCCGAAACCCCGATGGTTCGGTGACCACGGAGTCCTTCGCCTATCCCAACAAGGACAGCCAGATGGTGTACGAGTCGGTGGAAACGACAACCCCATCGACGAACAATGGTCCCGTCGATGACGAGCCGCGGGAAATTCACCTCGATGACGGGGAAAGCCTCAACAACCTCTAACGGGTGCCCAGTCCCCGTCTTTCCCCCGTGCCCCTGGAGCCCTTCGTGCAACCAACCGAGACCGTATCCCCCATTGCCCTGAAGTTCTATACGTTTCTCTCGCGGTTGAGGCCCATCACGGTGGGGGAGAAATTAAAACGGATTCTTGGCATCAGGCGATTCCCCTTCCGGATCGAAGGGGGCACAATCTTCCACGTCGATCCCGTTTCCAACCTCGGATTGTATCTCCTCCGTGAGGGCGTCTACGAACCGGAAATGACCGGCCTTCTTCGGGATATACTCCGTCCTGGCGATGTGTTTGTCGATGTCGGTGCCAACGAGGGGTACTTCTCCATGGTGGGGGCGGGGATCGTTGGGGAGCAGGGCAGGGTGCTGGCCGTCGAACCCCAAAAGCGGCTCCACCCGGTGATCGGGGAGAACATCAGGGCCAATGACTACTCAGGAAGGGTGACGCTTGAAGCCTGTGCCCTGATGGAAAAGCCGGGGACGATCCGCCTGCATCTGACACCCGACGTCAATACGGGGGCCACGAGCACCAAGCGGGCGTACAGGCACAGCAACGTCGTCCAGGAGATTGAGGCAACAACGCTCGATGCCCTGGCCGGGAAGCATGGATATACTTCGATCCGCCTCGTGAAGATTGATTGCGAGGGGGCCGAGCCGGAGATACTCGCGGGTGCGGGGAGGCTTCTCGGTGCGGGAGCGGTGGATTACCTGCTGGTGGAGTTTCACGAAAATTTTTCGGATCGCGTCGCCATTGGGGAGGCCCATGAGGCGGTTGTCGGGCATGGATATGAGTACGCGGTGATCGATGGGATGCACCGTCTATACAATCGTCCGGGGCTTGCCTTGAAGGGCCTGCCCGGTGGGTCCGGCAAATGAGCACCCCGCCAACAGGGTCGACCACGGCGCGACTGCCAACGCTTCGGTTTGCGTTCGGGTTGCTTTTTGTTTGTGGGGTTCTTGCGCGGCTCCTTGGTGTTGTTCGTGAAATTCTGATTGCCGGATTTTTCGGTGCCACCAGTGCCCTGGATGCTGTCTATCTCGGCCTGGCCGTGCCGCTGACCCTGACCGTCGGTATTGGTTCCGGTTTCATCAGGGCCGTCGTCCCCATTACCGCCGCCATGACAGTGGAAAAGCTGGCGGGGTTCATGCGCGCTGGGTGTTTTCGCATCACCATCATCCTTGCCATCCTCTCGGGCATGCTCGCCCTCACCTCGCCGGTCTGGACCATGGTGCTGTCCTGGGATGACGACCAGATTCCCCGCCAGTTGCTGGTGGCATCGGCGATATTCGGGTGCCTCGCCATTTCCTCCGTGGGTATTGCCGGTGTCCTTGGGGGCATTGCAAATGCCCGGGGGAACCACCTCAGTACCTCCGTTTCCCCTCTTGTCTATAACGCCATCGTCTGTCTTTCCCTGTTGTTCCTTGGGGGATGGTTGGGCGTGCTGGCGCTGCCGTTGGGCATCCTCCTTGCCGAGGTAAGCCAGATTGCCGTGCACTGGCTTTGTGTTCGGGGAATCGTCGCGGGGGCTCGCGGCGACATCATCGGTGGGGAGCTGGGTGCCCTGGCGGGGAAGTTCTGGCCCGCTGCGATCATGGGGGTGCTGGCGGGGATGAACTACGTCGTGGACCGCGTCTTTGCGTCCATGTTGGAGGAGGGATCCGTTGCGGCGCTTGCCTATGCCTACAAACTTGTGAGCCTTCCCGCCGGCCTGCTTGGGATGGCTCTCGCCGTGCCGCTCTATACACGCCTGAGCCACTTTAGGGCCTCGGGAAACAACGAAGCCTTTGACAAGACACTGCTCCTCGGGCTTCGACTTCTCATCGTCTCGGGTCTGCCCATTGCCGCGCTTCTCTATTGGACGAGCTCGCCCCTTCTCGGCCTGCTCCTCGAACGCGGTGCCTTCGACGTACGCGCCCTCGACCTGACCTCTGTTGCCTTTGGGGGGTATGCTGCGGGAGTCTCCTTCCTTTCCGCCTCCATGCTGCTCACCAGCGCCAGCCTCACCCTTGCCCGCCCCAGTATCGTCCTTTGGATGATTGCCGGAACCTGTCTGGTAAACTTCGTACTGGATTGGATACTTGTCCGGCAGTTTGGGATCTTCGGGTTGTCTATCACCACAAGTATTGTGGCGCTGCTGACGACATACATGATGGTCTGGGCAGTTGCTCCCGCCATGTTACGCTCCCGCGATCTGTGGGTGCCGACAATGCGTGGGTTCCTCCTGGCAGCGGCGATATTCATCGTCTGTTGGCAGTTGCACCCATATCTGACCGGTCTTCATGAAGTCATCTTTGTGGATCGAATACTGACGGTCATCATGATGTCTGTTGTGGCAGGGGGTGTGGCGTGCCTTTGCTGGCCCCTGTTCCTCGGACGTGAATGGCGGGAACTGGCCCGGCTGCGCGGCATCGTTGCCGGGTTCGTGAGTGACCCGGAAAAGTGACCCGTTACTTATCCTGATTGTCCACACGGAGCTTTTCCATGATTCGGGCCAATTCCTCACCATCCCGGGCGAACCTGTCGTTGAGGGCGATGCGGTTTGCATCCTCCTCCGTGAAATAATTCTTCGATCGTCTATACGCCCCATCCTTCGCCTGGCGTCGATGCTCCATCTCCATCATGTCATGATGGTCCTTCATGATTGTCGGGACAACGCCACGGGTCTGGTGCAGATAATCGAGCCATGCCTGGTGCCATTGATAGAGCTGCTCCGGGGTGGCGTCCTCGGGGCCGAAACACCTCGTTGTGTGGGGTGGCTCATGAAGCGTGGATTGCCGTGAGGCGGTGGTGATGCAAAGGTAGGTGCCGTCGTGGAATTCCGATTCGATGTCTATAATTCGGGCGTCAATTTTTCCGCCCAAAACCCCCACCCACCAACCGAGGAGTCCACGGTTCTTGAAATGATAAATTCCAATGGTGGTCCTGCCGTCGGGAGAAAGAAGGGTGCGGATAAAGGTGCGCATTTTGGGGAGTTGGCCGGTGAGGGTTGTGTTTTCAATGTCCCGAATGTATTGGCAGCCAAGCTTCTCAAAATGACCTGTCGTGGCGGAAATCCACACATGATCGAGGTCGGGAAATTCCCTCGCGGGATCCAGGACGTCCCTCCACTCATGGCGCTCCTCTCCCCAAAGAACTTCATTTGATTTCATCGAGTTCTTCGCCGCACGGCGGAGCATGAACTTCCTGTAGGACAACCAGTCGGGGAGGATTTTTGGGGCGAGGCGATCAACAACCCACCCAAAAATAATGAGCCATGCCCCAAGGAGGAGAATGTAGGAGGCCAAGGATATGAGGAACTCGAGCATGGTGGCAAGTCCTGCCGGGAATCATGTGGAAGGTTGAACATTCGACATGGTCTGTCAATCGAAGGGAATGGGGAGGGCGGCGATTTGATCCTGTTGCGCCCCTCCAAACACGGCCACCCCCCGGGTGTCTCATGGAATTGCGCATTAATATAAAATCATGTTGCGCAGGAAAAATTGCACAATTTGGCACCAATACTATTTCCATGGGAAGATTCCACTTGATTTGGCGGGGACAAAGGATTCCCTTCAGTGGTGAGGTTGACTTCGATGTCATCCCCCCCAATTTTACATGGAGACAAACCCGATGAAAAAAGCATTTCTGACACCGGCCCTGATTCTTTCCTGTGGCCTCCTTGGCACCGCCCTCGGCCAAA
>JAFIGB010000246.1 GCA_020831705.1 Candidatus Sumerlaeia bacterium
TACGGTTCGGCATTCACGAGCCCCTGAGTCTTGAGGCGCTTGACCATCTTGTGGACGGTCACATGGCTGACACCAAGGGATTTGGCAATGTCGGTGATGTGGGCGGCGCCCATTTGATCCTGAATGTCGCCGATCAATTCCACATAGTCCTCGGTGTTTTCCGTGGCGTGGTCTGCGCGGCGTTTGGCGGCGGAATTGGCCGTGTAGGAGATGCTGGGTTCGTTGGACATGTTAAGTGAGAGAACACCTTGTAGTGTCTGGGTACAAATTGTACCGCTCCCCGACCCACCGTCAAGGGAATCCACCCTTCATGATCGGTTTACGAAGCAACTGGGGGTTCGCATCAACGTAGGTCCAGGCCGCCAGTGGCTCCATCCCCGTCTCAATATCGGGAATGGCCATGACGGCAACACGAATGTAGACAGAACTTTCCGGGCCGTGAAAGTCCTCCAGCGCATCAATTCTTGGGAGCAACTGAACGAACTTTTCCCGCGGAAGCTTGAAAATCTCCCCATCCACAAGGGGGGCACCATGGCTTCTGGGAGGGCGCTGCTCGACGATTTTAAGCCGCTGAATGTCATCGTCGGGGTCGGCATGGTTTCCACGAACCATTATCGATTTTGTCGGCACCCGAATGATGGGAATTCCCGCCGTGAGCCACCAGATCGTGCCAACAACGTGCCCCGATGAAACGAAGGTCGCTCCATTCAGGTAGTCATGATTCGCCAGGCCCCGCTTGAGGGTGCCGTAGACAAAGAGGAAGCAGTCGTCGGGGCCGTACATGATATCTAGCACCGCCCGGCGCCAAGCCGGCCCAGGACGGTGGCTTGGATCAGGCTGGCGACTTCTTCCGGATCTCCGGTGGATTCAAAGCGCAGGACACGGTCCCCCAGGGGGGCAAGGACACGTTCATAGGCCTCACGGACGCGCCGTTGTTCCTCCTCTTTTTCATAGAACTCCCGAACGTCGCGCTTGTCCAGCCGGGCGAGGGAAACCTCCAGCGGGCAGGTGAGATAGACAACCAGTTCGGGCAGGGGGAAATCGCGATTCAGTCGCTCGACGAGGTCAAATGCCGAGGGATTTGAAGCATTATAGGCGAATGAGGAAAAATGATACCGTGTGGAAATGACAAGGAAGTCATCAGAGAGGAGCTTTCGAACCCCATCAATGTCGTTGTAAAGATGGTCATGACGATCCGCCGCGAAAAGGTAGGCAAGCTGGCGTTCGGTTTCATCACGGGTGGAACAGGAAACGAGGCGCCCGCGCATGATCTGCTTGATAAGCGTGCCGATGGGGCCGGGGGTGGGCTCGGAAGTCAGGATGGATCGGCGCCCGGCAGTTTCCAGTCGACGGTGAAGATTGGCGGCCTGTGTGGAGGAACCGGCACCGTCCAGACCCTCAAAGACAATGAAGCCGGGAAGAATTTCTGAGCTGAACTGGGGGGCGTCCACGTTGAACGAGCCTTGGCAATGGAGGTGGGCCGGGATGTTACCCGTGTCCCTTTATCTTTCCGGCTGGAGGGAGGTGGGGCAAGGAAGATGGGCCCAATTTCTTCCCCCACGGCCCAGCCCGGGAAGAAATGTCCCCCCGACCGAATGGCCGGAGGGACGGAGGGAGCATACAGGGGGGGATTTGATCAGTTCGGAACGGTGATCGTAAAGGAGGAGGAACCCGGTGAAAGCCGAAGTTCCATCTGCTCGGTAAGGGGGATCACGAAGCGCTCAAACTCACCGATTTGGTTGATTTGGGCACCGCTCCCCGCCTGGATCGTGACGGAACCCCGCGTGTTGTTGGTCTGCGTGAAGGTTGTCGCCGAGTAGCTGGAGGTAAAGTTCCTTCCCCATGTAAAGAGGTCGAGGTTGTTCACCGACACGCCCATGCGTGTATAGAGATCCTGGCCGATGTCGTTTGTATAGTTGGCCGTCACCGTCGTCGAACCGGGGGAAAGGGAGATGGTCTTGACCACCAGTCCATTCGGGCTTGTGAAGGTGAGTGAATCGGCACCCTGCTGGACGGAGTAGATCACGTCGGCGTAAACACCATCATTCATTTCCTTGAAACCGGAGCAACGGCTGGCCATCTCCGTCAACTCCTCCTCGCCCTGGCCGGAGGGATTGTTGATGGGGGATGTCCCCAGGAAGGAAATGGCGTCCAGAAGGGAGGGATCGTAGTAATACGCCTGGACGCAGCGCCCACTGCGGGCCTCGAAGGCCATCCAGATGCGCTCGTTGGAGAGCACGTATTCCACCTCGCCATCCTGATCGAGATCCACCGCCTGGACGGAAACACCTGCCGGGCGTGTACCGTTGCGGACGCTTTCCGCCCACTCCGCCGCGGTTGTCGTGATGGTAACCCCACGCAGGTGATTATGAAGCCGAAGCGCCCATCCCGCAATACGGTCGTAGGTGGTGTCGGGGTAAAGCCACGTTGTATAGTTGGTGGCCGGATCCCGTGTATAATCCGTATTGGCGGTATCATGCCATGCGGTTTCGTAGATCATCGCCTGGTAGGCCATCTCGGCGAGGCGGCGCAGGTTATTGTCCGGAGCTGCCAGCACGGCCTCCCAGGTGTCATGGACGATGGTGCCGGGTACACCCAGCGCACCAAAATTCTTCCCGCTCGGAATCGGCGTGCCATCAATGGCGTTGCCGCTGATCACGGGAACGGCATCGAAGAAGGACTCCTCGAATTCACTTCCGTAGTACCAGTTGTCGTAGGAATCGCCCGTGGCATGCTGGAGCCAATCGTAGGTCATCATCGGTTGATCTCCGATATCCCCCTGGTCGATTACCCAGTTGTCGCTGTATTGCGGGTGGGTGGGATCGGTGGCCCGGTCGAGGATTTCACCCAGGGTGACCACCTCGATCCACGGCTTGTTGGCGACCCAGCGAATGACTTGGTTGTACTGGAGGGCGTTGTCGTTGTACCCCGACCCAAAACTGTATCCCGCCAGGGCCTCCCAGTCGTCGAAGATCAGTGTCAATTGCTCCTGATCGGTATCAAGGGCCTTCCAAAGGAGGTTCAATCTCCAGTTCATGTTGGCGCCGTCATCCTGGGGCCAGAACTTGTACTGGTCCTCCTGGTCGTTGATCAGGAATGTATAGACACCATTGAGGAGGTGAATCTTGTGCTGGCGCGGTACGCCGTATTCACCGCCGATGCCCGTCCAGGGGTCGTCCGGATAAAGCCAGTCCCGAATGTGGGCGACCTCGTCCAGGTAAGTGGCAACGTAGGGCGAATCCCTAATGTCATCGAAGGTGTCGCGGTCTGATGCGAGGGCATTGATGACACGCTCGGGCGTGTGCATGATACGCATGTCGTTGCCGTCAATCCCCCAAAGATCCCGCGTCAGGTCGTCAAAGAGCTCAATGGAGTTGGCATTCACCTCGCCAACGAAATACGGCATGATGTGCTCGGCAAAGACACCACCGATTTTCATGCCCGGATCGACGGATTGGTCGCCGTCGATGAAGCTCCCCACCCGATCCAGAAAGGAACGGCCATCCCGGGAGGGGTTGTCATCCTGAATCCATTGAATCGCGGCGATGAGGGTCGCGCTCATGTGTATATTCAGCGGCACCTGGAAAATGGAATGGGTATCCAGGGTAAGCTGGAAACCACTGGGGGCACCAACCCCGGTGTTGGCGGCGCTGATATACAGCCGATCACGCATGCTGTCGCCACGATTAAACGACTGGTTGCCGTGGGCGATGGTGGCGAACTTGGCCCGGCCCGTTGTTCCCTCGGAGGAAATCGGAATCTCAAAACCCATGGTGTCGGTGACGGAGTCGGTCATGTCCTTCGCGGTAAAAACCATGAAATCCACTGTGGAGGAACCGTCCCACCCCGCATCAAGGAGGGCCTGCTGGGTGGTGCCGAACTCCACGGCGTCGAGATCCGACCGCCAATAGGAACCCAAATGCGCCGAAGCGTCGCGGTCACCGTTGGCGAAGATGACCTCCTGGTTGACGGCATCGTAGGTCGCCACGGCCAGGTTCCAGGGAGCCGGGGTGGATCCGGGGAGGCTGTTGGGGAGGCTCGTCGTGCCACCCGATCCGGTGTCTATAAGGACATACACGTCAACAAATCCGTTCTCCCCCGCAAATCCCAACTCAAGGAGATCGACCCGGAGGAAGAGGTTGTCATTCTCGAATCGGCTGTAAAAGGCAACCAGATCGCGGGACATGTCGTATCCATCATTGAGCTCCACGGCATCATCGAGGTCGAGGGCGCGCAGATCGGAGTAATGCCAGTCCTGGAATTCCTCGAAGAACTCCTCCCCCTCCGTATTGACGCCCAGACTTGGTCCGGGACCGATGGTGATGGGGGAAAGGGTCTGCGATTCGGAGCTCACCGTCAGCCGTGCCGTAACCACCACCGGGGCATTCGAGGCGTCGCCGTCAATTTCGACCCCTGCCATATAGACACCCGGAGCAAGCGTATCCCCGTTCCAGGTGATGGTGTGGGTGTTTGAATTTCCCGTGGAGGTGCCACTCATGGGGGAGACGGAAAGCCAGTCGGTGCCATCCCCGGTGTCGACGAGGGAAAGTGAATAGACAAGGTTTCCGGCACCCCCGTTGCGCACTGTAAACGTCGACGGCGCGGGGTTGCTCCCCTCGGGTGTCGTCCCCGTCACCGTGGTCTGATTGACCGTAATCACGGGATCGGAGGAGAGATTGACCGGAAAGTTCCAGTTCTGCCCGGAATTGTTGTCCCACCCATCGCCACCATTGTTGAGGACAAAGTTCAGGCTGGTTGCATCGCCGGGGATGAGGATGTCGACATACCACATCCCCCCCTGGTCAGCGCTGGTCATCGGGCTGCTGGTGACCGCCTCCCAGTCACCTCCGCCGGTCGCCCCGCCATTGATTCCCCAATGAAGATTGTATTGCGCGGCGCCCGAAATCGCCCCCGATGCAGAGGCATACCACACCCGCGCCTGCTGACCGGCGATGGGCGGGTTGGGTTGAACTGTTGTTGTCGAAGGAACCGCCGATTGAACGGTAAAGTTGACAATGATCGTCTGGGGGCTGTTGGAACCGTTGCCGAAGATGTCGATGTCCGCTGTATAGCTGCCAATCTCAAGCTCCGTCGGATCAAACGTCACGGTGACGGTGTTCGCCGAACCGGTGGAGCTGCCCGTCGTGGGGGAAACTTCAAACCAGCCCGTTCCATCGCCGGTGTCGACCTTTCCAACGGTATACTCAAGGTTTCCCCCGCCGGAGTTTCGTACGGTGAAGGTGTCCGTAACTGGCGACCCATCCACCGATACAGTGGCGGAAACCGTCAACTTGTTCAGTTGAATCCGCGGGTCGGCGATCTCGCCGGTGACCGTCAGATTGATGTCCACAAATGCCGGGCTGTTTGCGGCATTTCCTTCAACACGAAGTTGCCGTGTATACGTTCCGGGTTCAAGGCCCGCCGTGGTGAATTGGAGGTTCGCATCTGCACTGGCTCCCTCGCCGATACTTCCCGAGGAGGGACTGACAGAAACCCAGTTCGACGTGATTGGTGCATCACCAAGACCCACCCGGGCAAAGGAGGTTGTATAGATGTCGATATCCTCCCACTCAAGGGGGGAGTTCGATTCCGAAACACCGGGGAGGTCGGTGGCGGCCGGATCGACGGGGATCGTGTCAACACCCGAAAAGCCCTCGCCATGGCCCACGAAGATCCCAATGGAGCCATTGTCGAGGTCTGGATTGCCGATCAGTTCGAGGGGAATCTGCACCTCAAAGAATGAATTGCGGCTGGTGTCGTGTCCATCAGCGCGGAAGTCGCGGCCATCAGGACCAATGATCGGCGCACCGGCATCCGCCTTGGCCGAGGCACCTGCAAGGCCGGGGTGGGGCTGGTAGATCTGGCCAACAGGACCGAACGCATTGGCATCGGGATCCCAACCATCGATATACTCACACACGAAAGGTCCCTGCCAGAAATTCGAGGCGAAATACACCTGGTAGTTCACCTGGTCATCGCCGGCAAATCCATGGGCCTTCTCCCACATGTCCGACACGGGATCCGAAACACCGTATCCGCCCGGACCGGTATTGATGGCAATAAACTGGGGGAGATTCATCTGAATGGGAGCCGTCCCCTGGGACGAACCTGCATTGGCAGGGTCAACGATGTCGATCACATCGACAATTTGAATCCCCACGTATAGATTGTCATCATCCCAGGCAGCATAAAGAGCGGTGTAATCGAATTGGGTCTCATGGGTGGACCAGGCACCGTTGACCACGTTGGCATGGTCCAATGCCGGGGTCAGCGCCACAAGTTCCGCCTCGGTCCATTCGCCGCCGGTGTTTGTTCCGTCAATGGTGATGGTCTTGCGCGAACCGGTTCCGGGCTGCTCGTTCTTGCTGGCCACACCCTTTGCCGGATTGATGATTGCCGCCGTATAGCTCAGGATGCCCGTTCCCGTATTGGTGATGGTCACCATTTGGGGGTCGAGGTCCTCGCCCTGGTCGGCGACAAGATTGATCGTTGTTGGGGAAAGGGAGATTTCCGGATTCCCTGCATCGGCAGGCAGCACCGCAAAATTCCAGTTCTGATCGCTGTTGTTGTCCCAGCCATCACCCCCGTTGTTGAAGACGAAATTGAGGCTTGTTGCATCGCTGGGGAGGGTGATGTCGGCGTACCACATATCCCCCTGACCGGCGCTTGTCATGGGGGTGCTGGTCACATTTTCCCATGCTCCCCCGCCGGTCGCCCCACCATTGATTCCCCAGTGCAGATTGTATAGCCCCTCGCCGGGAATGGAACCCGCAGCAGAGGCATACCACACACGAACAGACCCCCCGGCAGTGGGCGGGTTGGGAACGATGGTCGTCTCGGTCACTTGGCTCGGGCATTCGCGGCCGAAATTGTCCCTCACTGCGATATAGTCATTAAGGTTCACAAACCCATCACCGTTCGCATCA
>JAFIGB010000101.1 GCA_020831705.1 Candidatus Sumerlaeia bacterium
GGCCTCAATTATGTAAGTTGGCTACCCCCTCACGGCCACCAACATCACCATCTGCACCCATCACTTCCTTCCGCCCGAGTCCCTTCAGGAAGGTGTCTATAACCTGGCGACGGACCTTTGGGGGTTCAACATGACCTTCTTCGTCACCTTCAGCGGAGGGCGCTTCCCCTTCCCTCTCGACATGGGGGGCGAAGTCATCCGCGCCCGCCATTACGAAAACTTCACCCCCATGACCACCTTCCGCATCGACCTTCCCCCCGTCCTGGTGGAAGCCCTTCACCGGAGTCTTTCCAAGGATCCGGAAAAACGGGTGCAATCCGCCCGTGAATGGATCGACATCCTCGAGCCCTTCGCGGACTGAGTCCGTTTCCAAAGCGGTGGCTGCGGCAGGGATATCTCCCAATCATGGTGCAACCCATGTCTCAGGAACAAAATGTTACGTATGTAATCGGTATGGAGAGAGGAAGTCTGGCGTGCCCGAGAGGATTCGAACCTCTGACCTTCGGCTCCGGAGGCCGACGCTCTATCCAGCTGAGCTACGGGCACACGGCAGGATCGACACGGTAGGGACGGGCCCTGGGGCGGTCAAGGGCCAAATGGGGAATGTGGCGGGTGGGTACGAGTGTCGGCGTTGATTCAGGTCTTAAGGATGGGGCTTAAAAAAGATTTCCCCGACCAACTGGTGTGTTGGCCGGGGAGAGCGAGAAGGAGAGAACAGAGCGATAATATCTCTGGTACTGAATCCCCTTGATTGAGGCGCTGTTACTTCTTGGGAGGAATAACGGCGTCTTTGGCGGCCTTCGCGATGCGGAACTTGAGGGCCTTCTTCGCGGGGATCTTGATCTTTTCGCGGGTGGCGGGGTTGACGCCTTCGCGCGCCTTGCGCTTGACGACGACAAGCTTGCCGAGGCCCGGGAGGTTAAACCCGTGCTCCTTCTTCGCTTCCTTGTAGGCAACTTCAAGGAGGTTGTCGAGGACTTCGGAAACCTGCTTCTTGGTCAACTCGGTTTTCTCAGCAAGATGTGCAATCAGCTGAGTCTTGGTGAGGGGCTTGGATGCGACTTTAGCCATGGTGGTCACGACTCCTTTTGAAATATCGACACTCGATCGTTGGGAGGATGCCAACTGCTGTCGGGTCTCTCACCGGATCAATAAGTAAATAGCAGAGTGTTTGGGCGGTGCGGTCAAACAAAAAACGATCAAAAGTTGTGGAAAACTCCACTTTTTTTGTGTTTTTTGTGTTTTGGGGGCGTTTTGGGCCGTTCCAGACGGGTTTTTGTGATGTCTAGCCGTCGTTTTCCGGGACTTCCAAAGGAGGTTCTACCTGACTGGATAGAAGACGAATCGGTCGTTCATCGATGGGAAGTGCCAAGGAAAACACGGTCCCTTCACCCTCCCGACTTTGGATGCCAACGGCTCCATTGTGTGCCCGGATGATTCTGAAAACCACCATGAGTCCGAGGCCGGTTCCTTCGAATTTTGTCGTATGGTAGGGTTCGAAAATTTTCAGTTTGTCGGCCTCGGGAATTCCGCAACCGTTGTCGTGTACTTCGACAAGAACGTGGTCGCTGCGCAGCCTGGTGCAGAGTTTGATGAACCCATCCTCCTTGTCGATGGCCTCGATGGCGTTCTTGAGGATATTGAGGAGGGCCTGGGAGATTTGTTGGGAATCCAATAAAAGCTGTGGATTCTCGGGGTCCAGATCGAGGATTAATTCGATCCCCCGGGAGGCGCAGTCGGGGCCGGTAAGTTCCGCCAGCGATGAAATAATGGCGTTGATGGGCTCGCGACGAAGTGTCAGTCGAACAGGGCGGACCGCATTAATAAAGTCATCGACAATGCGGGTGAGCCGCCCGATCTCCTCCAGCATGACCTGGGATGAGCGGCGCATGCGCTCGGAGGCGGTTTCGTCCACACCAAGCTCGGCGAGCTTCTCGGCCTCGCGGGAGAGGAGCTGGGCGTGGATGTTAAGCGAATTGAGGGGGTTCTTCACCTCGTGGGCCACACCGGCAGTGAGGGTTGCCATGGCCTCCATGTTTTCGAGACGTGCCTGTTCCGCCTGTTGGCGGCGGATTTCGGTGCGGTCGCCAATGATCCAGACGGAGTGGGTGGCCAGTGCGTCGTCGTTCTCGATGGGAACGACGGTGAGGGAGTACGTGGCTGACCGGGGATGTTTCACCCGGATTTCCCGTTGGCGAATGGGCTCGGTGGATTCGTTGAATTCATCGACGAGGGCGCGGAGGGAGGGATCGCGCAGCACTTCCCGCAGGGGGCGGTCGAACTTGTCGTTGCTTCCGAGGCCGAGGAGTTTCCGGGCTGCTTCGTTGACGAAGACGATGCGGCTCCCCTGTTCGGCAACGAGGACGCCCTCGGTGAGGGAGTCATAGATGGCTTCGAGAAAAGTCTTTTCCTTGAGGATCTGACCGAGGAACTGCTCGAGTTGCTCGGTGTCAACCTTCTTGATCTTCTGAAGGAATTTTCCGGCGAAGGTTGTGTCCCGTCCCATCGCTTCTCACCTCCTGAGGCAGGTCAGGATGTTTCTGCCAGTGCTTTTTCCAGCTTCAGCCACCGCTGTTTGTCCACTCCCCATTGGCCAAGGATTGGGTCCATGTTCTTGATCGTCCCATGGCAGTCCGACCCTCCGGTTTTGAGGAGGCCGCGGTCATTGGCAATCTGTTCGAGCTTTTCTGTGTCCTGTCTATCATGGCTGGAGTGCCAGACCTCCACGCCGACCGCGCCGGCACGCTGAAGTCTTTCCACCAGTTCGAACTGGTTGTTGAGTCCGGGGTGGGCCATGACGGCGATGCCGCCGGCCTTGCGGATGACATCGACGCATTCCTCCGCGGTTACCTGCAGCTTGTGGACGTTGGCGGGCTTGCCCTCGGCGAGAAAGCGGTTGAAGGCCTCCTGAACGGAGGAGACGTGCCCGGCGGCATGGAGTGCTCGTGCCACATGGGGCCTGCCAACAACGCCGCCGTCGGCCTCGGCCATGACGGATTCAATGTCTATCGGTGCTCCTGCTTCTGCGAGCCGCCTGCCGATTTCAGCAGCCCGCTCGATGCGCGCCTTTTGAAATCGGGTGCAGTGGCCGGCAAGGTCCGGGTCGTCTATACGAATGCCGTATCCAAGGACATGGACCTCACGTCCGTCCACATAGCAGGTCAATTCGGTTCCGGCGATGACCTTAACGCCTTGTCTACGTCCTTCCTCCATGGCTTCTGCAACGCCGGCGACGGTGTCATGGTCGGTGAGGGCAAGGACGGCAAGGCCGGCGGCCTTTGCCCGGCGCACCACTTCTGCAGGGCGGTCGGAGCCATCGGAGGCGTTGGAGTGGGAATGCAGATCGGCGTATATTTGTGACATCGTTTGTTCCTTTTACTTCTTGTTGAGGGTTCGCATGGTTTCCTTGGCCGACGCGGGTGCAAACATTCCGCCGATGGCAAATTCCTCCATGCGACCATTGAGGCGGAAGATACGCAGCATGCGGGGGAAAAAGCCCTCGATGCGGGCGATCTCAATGTCCTCCCGGGCGATGGTCATGGAGGCACCTTCGTCGACCTCGGATTGGAAGGCAAAGCCGCTACTCCGTGTCAGGCCTGCGGTGCCGGGGACTGGAGCCTTTTCCCTGGTGACGAGGCGGGCGGAAAAGGTTTCCCGCACCGGGCTTTCGACGGTGTTGGTGCCCTTGTAAAAATGGGAGGCGGGATTGTCCTCGCGGCGTGTTGGCTTGGGCGCCCAGGTGACCTTTGTCTCGCCGTCGGTTTCGTCGAGTTGCTTCGGGTGTACCTGATTATCGAACAGGAGTTCCCGGGCGTGGTCGGAGCTTTCCGCCTTGAGCACACCCCGGATGATGCGTCCCTCGGTATCCACGGCCTGAAAACTGAATTTTTTCATGATCGCGACAACCTCGGTAATGAGGGGATTACTCGCTGTGGCGCTCGCGCTTGAGGAGTTGATGCCCAACGATGGCCACGAGCACGTAGCAAATAAGAGAGACAATCAATACGGCACGGCTTCCGAAGGCAACGCCAACAAATGCCGCCATGCAGCTTCCTGCCACCGTGGCGGCCCCGTTGATCGCCCACAGGCGCTGGACGGCATACTCGCCGTAATGCCCGGCAAAGC
>JAFIGB010000264.1 GCA_020831705.1 Candidatus Sumerlaeia bacterium
CTCGGGATCGTATTCCTCCTCCGTGTTCTGCAGCATCCTCCGCAGGCAGGGGAGCAGTTTCGCCACCGTCTCTCCATCCCCGGTGGCGCGATGATAGACAAGGACCTGCCACGCAAAGAAATGATTGGCGCCACCAAAGTCGCTCCTCCGGTTGCCCGTTGGCTCCAGGTGGGGAATGCGCCCGTTTTCAAACTGCCTGGATGCGATTTCCAGAAGGGTGCTTCGTGCGCGCTCATGTTGACCCAGCCAGTGGGCCATTCCCGCATGTTGCTGATGCCAGAAGGTGACCCAGTGATGGATGCCCTCAATCCAACCATACGGTTCGAACCAGCAGTACTCATTGACCGTAACGGCAGCCTGAAACGCAGCATCCAGAATCCCTTCCGGTGTCCTGATAAACGCGGATTCGTGCAGGTTATTGTAGTATTCATCGATGACATTCAGGGCATGGGTTGGATCCCCGGTTATGAGCCTGCGCGCATGATCCTTTGTATCTGCAAAGGCTATAATGATAGACCCCGAACCCTGAGGGAAATCGAGAATCAGATGGGCACTTTCATCTTCGTTGATGACTTGCTCTGTTGCACCTTCTGCTCTTACCAAAACGACGTGGTCATGCTTACCGGGCCTTATGATTTGATGAAGCCCCGGCTCCAACGTTTTCACGCCATCTCCGGGTTCGGTGACGACATCCGTCAACATGGATGTATTCGGAGGGAGGTGGAACCACTCTGTGAAGCCACCACCAATCCTCAGGGAGACGGGGCTTCCATCCATTGACTTGATTGTGTATATAACCGCCCCGGACCACTCGCCGTCGCGTCGTTCAGTCAGAATGGGGGCAATCGTTGCCTCCATTTGAGTTGTTCCCCAATGCCAGCTGCTTCTGATTCCACCGGGAAAATCCTCTGTCTTCATGGAGGTTGCTATCAGCGCTGGCTGATCCCTGTGCATTGCGGATATCTTCGCAAGTACCATCTGGACTGCTGCATGATACTTCAGGTCGTCACCCTGGATACGATGGGTCATGACCGCGGCGTTGGGAACGGTATCATTCATGGCAACCATGGTGCGTTGCCAGGCCGCACAGCGGTTTAATGGCCTGGGAGTACACCACTGTGAAACATCCCGCTTCCAGTTGGGAGATTTGGGACGATCAAGTGCCATCTTTTCAATCAGTGCTCTCGTAGGCAATCGCAATACCCACAACACCCATGACGGCATCCTGTCCAAGGGGCCGTATGACAATGCTTTCCACCGGTCGGGGAACTCCCGGCTCCATCTCAATGACATTGAAGATGGCGTGGGAGGTGGAAAGCACGGCGCTATCAGACCAAAATTCCGGCTGGGGAAAGGACAATGGCGCTGATATTTCCGGGGACCAGTCAGCATCCTCCTTTGTCAACAGCGGAAGGAGCCCGTGGCGCGATTCCCTGTTCCCCTGAAAGCTCGACAGGGCAAAGACCGTGGGAATTGGCTCGAAGGGAAAGCACCAATCGAGATCCCCCGGAACATGCAATCGACGCACTGTTCGTGATGAACCCACTTTTTCAATGGGTGCAAGTTTGGGGTGGACCAGTTCCACCTGCGCCACAGGGGAGAATGTTTCCGTCGCCATCAAAACGGAGAAGGTCAGGAGATATACCTTCACAACATTGCGATCCGAGTCGATGGGAATGACGACGGAACTGCGAGCACGATCATTTCCAACGGGTATCAGAAGGCCCTCCTTGGTGGGGCCGAAGCTCACACCGGGCAATGCTGGAACCGTAACGTCATCCAACTCCTTTACCGCATCCATCAGCGAGCCAAGATGGGCAAACAGGGATGTATAGAAGCCATACCAGTTTCGCCAGCTCAGGTATTCCTCATCCGTAATGGTAAGATTCGCCGGCAATGGGACAGCAACCAATTCGATTCCCGTGTATTCATCTCCATCAACAAGAACCTTGGTTTCCAGGTCGTGAAACTCATCCATTGTCAGTGCCAGAAGATTCTCACCAGGGGTGGGACGTGCCCCTTCGAAGTGTATATCAAAGGACCCCTCGGAACGGGCATCCAAATGGATGCTGGCCACGGTTCGGCTGCCAAAGGCACTCGCCAGGACCTCGTGTTCCACGCGACTGGAGGTGTTATTCCGAACGGTCAGGTGAACAGTGGCACCGGTTGATGTTACTGCCACATCCGTGGCGGTTGCTTCGAAGGGGGGCAGGAGGAGTATATCGACGGGTTCCACGACACGCGTGCCATCGTCAAAGGTACGTGTGACGAAAAAGCTTCTCCTGCTGAAGGCAATCTGGCCGAGGCGTCCGTAGGGCAGGTACTCATCAAGAAGCCCCCTGTTCAGTTCCACATGAAGCATATCACCATCGATTTGCTGCATTCTGAAAAGACCGGAGGGGTCATGGACCGCATTGATTTGTGTTCCGAGAAAATGGAAGGATGCGCGATCACCCAGAGCGATTGATCCGGGCCCATGGACTTCAGCATCAAGTTCCTTCCATGTGAATTCAATCAGTGAGTCGCGGGTCGGTTCTGTAACAAAATATAGCTCCACACCACCGGCACCGGGCATGATCTCGAAATCAACGGGCGACCCATTCACCCTTACAACCTCCGTGCTTCCGGTGGGAAGTGGCCACCGCACTTGACGCTTGAGCAACCTGTCACTTTGGACACGATATGAGATATGACTCCCGTCACGCTGGAAGTCTCCCTTCCATTCGGGGAGGGCAAGTGTCGCCTCTGGCCAGGTGCGTGGGAAGGCAGGGCGCAGCACAAGGGCGTCTTCTGGGAGGTTGGCTTGGAATCCAAAGATGGCCTCGACCACCGAATGAAAATACAGCGCTGCTGGAGGGGAAAAGTAACCGGGGCGAATTTCATGGGCTACCTCCGGCCATGTTCCCCGTTGTATATCATTAAAGACCCAGCTTGCCGCTGCTCGAAGTGGCCGGATGGCATCCTCGGTCCGTCCCACCCGATTGTACGCCCATGCCGCCCATGGCTGTTGGGCCACACCAGCCTGCATGCCCCAAGTGGACCAATGCTCAGGAAGGTGGTCGGGAAACTGGTTGGAAACGTATGTCTCCCCGTATGGCCCGGTCAGGCGATCACTGAGGAAGCGCATGGCGTTCCATACCTCGATGGGGTCAAGCATTCCGGTGAGGACCGGATGAATCATGGAGAGATGCTGGCCATGGACACGGGGATTTCCCATGTCATCGCGGGAAAAGATTGGAACACCCAGGTTCCCATCAAACAGGTGATCCCGCATTCTCGCTGCCGTGCGATTTCTTTCCGTGCGCAGCAGGGCCGCCTCTGTTGCATTTCCTGCAAGTCGCTCCGCAAGGGCCACTACCTCCAGAATGTTGAGAAATTCAGCGCTGGACGCCGTTCCTTGAAAGGAGGTTCCAAGGAAATCCTCCTGATTGCCAACCTGCGTCCCCCATGCAATGAGTGAATTGCCCGTGGTGTCGTATTCATCACGTGTATTTTGGATCATGCGCCGCAGTTCCGGCAGGATCTGTACAAGGAGATCGCCGTCACCCGTCGCCTTGTAATACTCCATCACCTGCCAGGCAAAGAAGTGATTCGCCCCGCCCCAATCGTGGCGTGCCTTGCCGGTTGGCTGCATGTGGGGGATGGCCCCGTCCGGCATGAGCCGGGCGACCGTCTCCAGAATGTTCTGGCGCGAGCGTTCGTGCTGGCCCGCCCAATGAGCCATCCCGGTGTACTGCTGATGCCACAGGGTCACCCAATGATGGACGCCCTCAATCCAGCCCAACGGCTCAAAGTAACAGTATTCATTGAGGAGCAAGGCGCTGCGAAAGGCCCCGTCGATCTGCTCCTCGGGTGTCTTGATATACGAATCACCAAGGAGTTTTTCGTAGTAGTCCTCGACTTCCTCAAGGGCCTGGGTGGGGGACAAATTCAAGAGTCCCATCGCATGCTCCTCGGTTTCCGCAAAGGCAATCAGCAACTCACCCATTCCCTCCGCATAATGAACGCGTGCGTGGTCACCCTCGTCGGACTGCACCACCTCCACCACTCCATCATTTGCCTTGATGACAACGACAAAGGGATGAACATCAGCCGTCATGACAAGGGTGGAGTTTTGGCGTGCCTCGACGCGATTTCCGGGAAAGGCAATCTGGTCGGATACCATGTTTTCAACGGGATTCACGTGGAAAACTTCAATATATCCCCCCCCGATATTAAGGGTCACCGGCGTGGGGGGATTTGTCTCAATGGTATAGACAGCACCCCCACTCCATTCGTCGTCGATTCGTGGAGTCAGGACCGGGGCAATCTGCGACAGGCCATTGATCCCCCCCCACTTCCAGGTGCCTGTGATACCACCGGGGAAATCGATGGCGTCCCCATTGGTGACAGACGAGGCGGGGTAGCCTTCAAGGGAAGGGCTGATTTTCGCAAGAACCCACTGTCGGGAATTTTCCATGCCCTCCGTGATGTAGGTCATGACCACCTTGTTGGGATGGGTGTCATTTTGTGCAATGAGGGTTCGCTGCCAAGCCGCCACGCGATCTAGCGGTTCGCCGGGATTTTGTGCGAAAGCGTCGTGCTGGCTGGCGAGAAGTGTTGCCATGGACATTGTGAAAATCAGTCTCTTCATTCTTGTAAGTCTCCAGTAGGGCCGTTGATAGAAAGAAAAAGCCTCCCATTGAGGGACTCACAATGGGAGGCTTGGGGGTGGATTCGATCTCTAACTTGATGAAATTACTGGCTGTCTTCGGTCACAGGGGAACCACCACCGAAGCGGTATATATCGCCGTAGGAAATGGTGCCGTTTGTCGGGTCGTAGTACTCGGGAACACCCCACACCGTACCATCCACAGCATCAGGGCCTGATGTGTAGATAATGTAGGCCGAGCGCTTTACTTCCTCATTGAATATTCGGCCAATGGGCGCGTTGTTGGGAACACCTGCCGGTGCACCGCCGCCAAAGGTGGCACCAACGGGCCAACTGGCAGGAATGCGCGTGTCCCGGACGATTGTGTATGGCTGGTTGTTCTGGTTACCACCAATGAGTTGCCAGAAGCCGAGAACTGTTTCGTCAATGAAGGGCATGACGGGGATGGACGTCAGGTACGCCACCGGTGTTGTGAGTTGGGTGGAAATAAATCCCCACCACGCCGGGGGGCTGTTGGTTCCATGGGTCTGGACGAGCGGTTGGCGATTGTGGTCAACAAGATACGACTGCATCGCGGTGTCAATGGTGCGCATGTCGGCAGCAGCCCGTGATACCTTTGAGCGTGTTTGGGCTTCCAGGAAGTTGGGGACTGCAATTGCTGCAAGAATTGCGATGATTGCAACAACGATCAGAAGCTCGATCAGGGTGAAACCTTGATTGCCAGGTTGTGACTTGCGATTAAAATGTCTCATGATACCTCTACCTTTCAATAGTGGGTGTGATTGTCTACTCAGGGGCCATACCTGAAGATATCGCCATCTGAGACGGTTCCATTTGTGGGGTCGTAGGGGAGAATTGGGAAACTGTCATTGTTGTAAAAACCGATCGGCCCCGCATCGCGAAGCCTCCATACCTTGGAACTGCTCCAACCTTGGATGGAATGTGCTCCCCCGGGGAATCCCGCAGCGCCAATACGGGTGTGATCCGTTTCATAGGTGGATCCGGAATTGCGGGCACCATCAGGATAGGTGAAGGCACCGCCTCCCACCGATCCACCCGAGGCGAAGGTGGTTCCTGGAAGATCAGTCAGATAACTTACCGGCGTGGTGAGGGGGGAAAGGCCCCAGCCAACCAGCGGCACCTCGCCGTGCGCTT
>JAFIGB010000268.1 GCA_020831705.1 Candidatus Sumerlaeia bacterium
TACCAGACGCTCCCAACGGCACCCTTTCCCGAACTGCCGGACAGGGACTACCTGGAAGTTATTTGATCTCAAGCCGTGTGGTCCATTTTCGCGCGCAAGCCACACGGGGAACCATCCACCTACAGCCAGACAAATGGGCGACGATCATAACAGAACCAGCAACCTCGAAAGCCCGAAGATCGACGCGACCGGGGCGGAAAATACCCGCAAAAAGCCCGGTCAACAATCAGCCCACCTATTCCCCAGAGCGGGGAAAACGAAACAACCTAAGGAGATAAGGAAATGACGAAAAATAGTCTCACCATTCTTCTCGCACTTGCCTTCAGCGGGGCCGTGGCTGTTGCAGCGGCAACTCCCGTCCATGTGTCAGAATTCGATTCGCCCGCAGGCACCAACCCCAATGACACCAATGACGTCTCTCGTGCCTGGGCTGTTGATGGCACCTTTACCGGTGGGGTTTTCGGTCACTATGCCTATACAGGTGACGGGATGCTCAAGCTTTCCCATCCGCCGAATCATGATTGGGATGATCCCTACTATGAGATCGATCTGAACGAGTTCACGTCCATCACCACGGGGACGATGGAGTTGCAAATCGACCTCGTTCCCGACTTTGATCCCGATGCCGCCTTCCAGTACATTGAGATTCTGGTGACGGGTTCCAATCTTGGAAACAACGGAAATGATTCCCGCGCCCAGGCGGATCTTACTCTTCGCCTGCGCTCCCAGCTCGGGGCGCTCTCCGTCGGATATAATCGTGACACGGCTGGCATTCCCTATCAGACACTGAGCACGACGGCTGCCGAGCTGGATAGTGTCCAGTTCATCGTCAACTATGACGAGCCCAGCCAGGAATGGCAGGGATTCTTCCGGATCAATGATGATGTGTTGAAGGAATTCAACAACAGCCCCGTTACCCGGGAACGTACCCAGAACACACTTCGCGTTGGTTGCCAGGTTTGGTGGGAAGGCGTCAAGGGACCCTTCGATCTATACAGTGAAGAAGTGCGGATATACGATTCCATCCAGACCACCGAGGGTGAATATGAAGTGGGCGAGGTATTGCGCCACTCCCAGTTCAATCAGGCTGCTGACAGCGGGAACTTCTTCCTTCCGATTAACTCCGGCGACGTCAATTCCCTCTTTGTCCCAGCGCCCGCTACCCATGACTACGATGGCGAGGGAACCTGGTGGGTGAACCATCCCGGCACCCAGGATACCAACCCCAATGCGAACATCACGAAGGTCACGAGCTCCGACAAGTCCGCCGAATGGGTTATGCACATCAAGCCCGACTGGACTGCTGCCGGAAACGGCCAGATGTACAACTTCAAGGTGGATGGCAACGATGCCGCATTCTTTGTGGGCAACTTCACGGGCGGATCCACGGAGACGTGGTTGATCATCTTTGGGGAGGATACAGACATCTTCAATCCCGATCCTTCAAATGTCGCCGCCCAGACCGTTCCCGCTGAGGATGTGACGGATGTTGTCCTGATCATCAACTATGACGCTGACAACGAGGAGTTCAACGGTTACTACTCGGTCAACGGTGGCGCCATCCAGGCCCACCCGGGCAACCCTGTCGCCCGTGCCCGGAGCGGCCAGGCGAACAACGAGAACCAATGGCAGGCATGGCGGACGGACGCAGGTGAATTCTCCGTTGGCCTTCATGACTACAAGGAACTCTTCGGAGTGGTCACGACCGTTGAAACCCGCGTGCAGGACTTCATGATGTTCGAATAAGTACCCTGCAACAACCCCTCTCCCTTCAGTACCGGCAGTCTGGCCAAGGTGCCAGGCTGCCGGCCATTCCCTCACCACCGGAAGTCAGTTCTTCTCCGCAATCCCAGGAGGACCAGCATGAAGAAAAGCACCCCTCATCAACCAGGATTTACGTTGATTGAGCTCCTTATTGTCGTTGCCATTATTGCCATCTTGGCTGCCATCGCCGTTCCCAACTTTCTGGAGGCCCAGACCAGGGCCAAGGTTTCCCGCTCCAAGTCGGACATGCGGTCCCTTGCGACTGCCCTGGAGGCCTACCGCACCGATGCGAACACGTATCCCATCAATATGTACACCACGAGTCATTACTACGCGACCGGGCAGGGGGGCGTGCAGGACCCCTGGGGTTTCAATCCCATCGATCACCGTCGTGGTCGTACCGTTGCCGCCTGTCTCTGGCGTCTGACGACCCCGATTGCCTATACCTCCTCCATCGAGGCGTATGCATCCCCCTTCTGGCCGAACCAGACCTATCACGACTGGACGCTCGGTTGGGACGGTGTTTCCCATGGGTTCATCAACGTCGGTGCCACCTATCTATACGGGGCGGCTATTCAATCGACCCGCCACATGCCAACGGTCGCCATGGCCCAGGACAATGGTGCCTGGGAAAGCTCGGGGATGATGAGCAGAAATCACAACTGGTTCATCTACGGCCCCGGCCCGTCTGACCTTGCCGACAAGAGCCACACGTTCTGGCTCAACGCCGATGACCAGCCCTACGACCCAACGAATGGAACCGTAAGTCGCGGCCAGATTGTGCGTACGGGACCCTGATGCAGCATGTGTGGACCGGGCGTTCTGGTCAAATGTCCGGGGTGTTATTTGGTTCACTCGTATGACAGGATGAAACAGGGATATATATGAACACGTTAGCCGGGGCAGCACGGCTTTTGGCCATGTCTATCATCATTACCGTCGGGTTCGGAAGTACCGGTACCGCTCATGGTGGAAGCTACCTGATTTCCGGGTTTGAGGATGAGGGGGACCACGCTCTTGTCCATGATGGGGACGATGTTGTGGAAGTCACTTCCCGGCTTGATGGTGAGGTCTCCCACTCAGGGAGCTCCTCCCTCAGAATCAACCATCTCCTTCCTGCGGGAGGAGGTGGTTATTCCATTGTGTTCGAGGATTTTAATGCCTTGGAGTTCCCGTCGGATGCCTGGGCTCTGGAGTTTCATCTCAGGGCCGCAACAGCGCAGAACCTCAGGTTGCAATTCCGTGTGGTCGAGCACTCGGGGGAACCGTGGGAAGTAACCCTTCCATACTCCATTCCTGACGAGGTCGCTGATGAATGGCGCAGGGTTGCCGTCCCTTTTGCGTGGTTCTCCCTGATTTCCTGGCAACGAAGGAATGGCCGGTTGGATCTGGAGGATCTGGCAACCATCACCATCGAGGTCAGGGCTGGTGGAAATGAGGACCAGGCGGATGGGCTTTGGATGGATACACTCAAGGTGATATCCAGTGAGCATGTTGTGACCGTCCACGACGAACGTCCCGAGGGCTTCCATCCTCTTGTCCTTGAAGGTGTCTTTGATTCTGATGCCATCGCCTATCTGGAAAATCCATTGGACGGTGACTTTCATACAGGGGAGTGGGAGCACCGTTCTTTGCCTGCGGAGCATTTTCCCCAGGAGGATTTGGCGCAACTCGGTGAGATCCCATTTCGAATGCCTCCGCTGTCGGATGGCGAGAACAATAACATCAGGTCAAATGGACAAAGCGTCAGTGGCTTCCAAAGCGGGGGATATTCCGCGGTCTTTGTCTTGGCGTCGGGAAAATTTGGAGACCAGACCGGTGATCTCGTTTTTCATTATGAGGACGGATCGAGGGAGTCCCGCGCCCTCAAGATTAGTGACTGGTCCATGCGGCCCCAGTTCGAGGAGGAAATCGGAGTACTCCTCCCGTATGCGTATCGCCGCAACCGCATTGACCGCGACCGGGAACCAAGACTTTTCATCCAGTCCGTCGCCATTGATTCCAGCCGATCGCTCAAATCCATCACCCTTCCCGTCAATGACTACCTGAAGATTTTTGGCATGACCCTTTTCGATGGGGAGGAGCCGCCCGGGGTCGGCATGATGGCTGATGCACCACTGGCGGA
This sequence comes from Candidatus Sumerlaeia bacterium, assembly GCA_020831705.1. Lineage (GTDB taxonomy): Bacteria > Sumerlaeota > Sumerlaeia > SLMS01 > SLMS01 > JAFIGB01. The sequence continues at coordinate 3,890 of JAFIGB010000268.1, forward strand.
ATTGGATCCGCGTTACTTCATGCCGGAAATGGAAGCGGTGAATTTCCTGGACGCGAAGGCCACCGAGGTTGGTGTTCTGGGCGGATATGTGCGCCACCGTATGGGAAGCCATGTCCTGGAAATCCCCACACTAAACGGTTTCCTTGCTTATACTGCAGACGCCAGGGAGTTGCCCCATTCGCGCCTTCATTGGCATCGGTACCAGAACAGGAATCGGGGCTATACACTGGGTGGGATCCATGTCTCTTCAACCAGCGAAAATCCCGCCGTGATTGATCTTCTTGATGGTACATGTGTTGTCTATTCGATGGAAGTTGGTCGCATGGTGGGGGAGGAGGAGATGAGCGAGACCCTGCGCGTCTATCACTCCCGGGCATGGCCGGCAGCCCTCCATGAAATCGAAGGGCCGGCTTTCAGCTGGTTGGATGACCAACGGGGCAACGACCTGCATCTGACAATCCCGATTGAAGGGGGCCATGAGACCTTTGAGCATTCAGCGGGCATGGCGTTTCCGATTCCCGTCGAACCGTGGATACTCATTTGGAACAGCGTGCCCGAATCGCTCCACCGGGAAAGTTCCGTGGAGGATGTCAGAAGCTTTGGGGCGCCGGTGCTTTTGGTGCTGGAGCGGACTCCCGATCGAATTCATGGAACCAGCCAGCAATTTGGCGGAAGTGTGGGAATTGCTTTTGACTATACGGACCAGGCAGGAAGGGTCGCCGCCATGCCGCTCTTCGGCATCCGGACGATTCCGGGGCCAACAACCCTCGAATGGAAGGATTCCGGGGTTCCGGAGGAGATAATCACCCATGCGCGGACCTGGAGCAGGCGCCTGCAACGTTTTCCTGTTGGCCACCATCAGGCAGCATCGTTGACCAATGACGGGCAACGGGTGACGATCACGGATTCTTTTGACTGGAAGGAACTGGAGTCGGATTGGGAGGTGGAGGCCCTCCCCTTCACGCCCCTGCCGCCGGTGGCAATCCTGGCGGGAAGAAACGGTTATCCCGTCGAATTGCCCATGAATATTATCGATGGTGGAATCAGCGCCATCCATGGTCCATTCATCGGGTTGGAGGACTCGCAGTCAAGTCATACAATTCCGATTTCGCCGTATGTCTCGTCAATGGTCACACTGGGGGATGTCAGTGACCTGCCCCTGGTGGATGAGGCACGGTTGAAGTTTGCGGATCGACTGTCCAACGAAATCCCGGACAACCTGGATGGCCATCTGTATATATCCGACATCAGCCAGGACGTCGCCCGCCTTCGATATCAGGCACCAGCGCGCCTGATCATGGGCGATGATCCCCACCGGGAGGAATTTGCCCGCCGGGTGGTCAGAAATGCCCTGGACCCCCAAAACCTGAAGCTTGAGAAGGAACCCTTGAGCGATCAATTTTTTCTGATGGACCACCGATTCTGGGCAAAGGATCAACCGTATGACAAGGAGTGGTCCATTGGTTTCATTCTCCAGGGATTATGGTGCCATGCATATTACCATGATGACTGGGAATTTATTGAGGAAAATTGGAATGTCATCTCCGGGCTATACAACTACTACCGGATTTTCTTCGATTGGACCACGGCCTCAACCTACACAATGACGACCGGTACGGGAGCCAATTCAGACGGCATCCGTATTGCCTTCGATGGAATGCTGGCTCATGCCCGGATGGCCGCTGCCATTGGTCGGACCGCGGACCATGAAGAGGCGGTGGTGCGCTCAGCACGCCAGCAGATGAGTCTGTATGCCACATGGCACGCAAAACGATGGGCTGCAGACCACGACTACCTGATATCCAGGTACCAGCATGTCCGTGAGGAGGATACGGAGATGCTGTTTTCGCCCGATCATCTTTGGTCTGAGTTTGTGACCACGAATGCGGCCTTTCCGGAAACGGATTTCTTTCAGACGACCCATGCCCTCTATCTGTTCAATCTCGCCCATTTAATGTTCCTGAGGGATTTTGGAATCCACGAGGATCGCCTGAGGGAATGGCTGTTTCAGCGTGTTCCCGAGCTGCACCCTGATTGGTGTGATGGGAATGTCTGGCCGGAATTCGGCGGCAGGTATTACGGAGACAGCAGCGTCATGGCCCTGCTTGTTGCCCGATCATTCCTCTTCCCCGAGCGCTGGCAGGAACTCTGGAATTGCCTGCAGATGGCAACCGATAACACGGCGGTGATGGAGCAATGGTACAGCCCCGAGCCGCTCGTTCCCATGGTCCTTGCATCAATGATCACGGGGCATGGGCCGTTGGTTATCATTCCTGTGGATACATATTCCATTGGAAGGAATCACTTTTCCGCCGGAGAGCTTGAGCAGAATGTGGTGCTTACCTCTTTGATATACAGGGAAAGGGAATTGGTTCTTCGACCGGGGGCATACAGGCCGCTCCGCGTGACAATCAACGAAAGCCAGGTGGAGCCCGTCCAGTCAAGTACCAGTGACTCGTGGTCTGTTCAACTTCCTTCAGTTCAGCCCGGGGAGCAGCTCGATATTATGGTGTATTACGAGGTAATGGAATGACCTTCATCGCCGGGTTGTTGCTACCGTGGCTTGCGATGGCGGGAACCTTCACTTCGGAAGGAATGGATGGTATGGTTGGGAATGAGGATGCGAAAGATCGGAGCCGGTCGCAGGACTGGGTGGTCTTGAGGCATGCCTTCCGTATCAGGGAGGAAATTGAGAATCCCTTCATGGCTCCCGTATGGGTGGTCATTTCCTGGCGGGGGAGGAATGGAAGCGGGGCGAACATCCATGTCCCTGCATTTTATGATGGGGATTCCACCTGGAAAGTTCGATATACACCACTGCACGCAGGTGAATATACAGTGGATGGCTACCTTTTGGGCGAGGAGCCAAGGGCAGCGATCACGCTTTCTGTGGATACACAGGGCGACGCGGGGCTTGGCTTTTACGTGGAATCCGAGCCTGTGGGGATCTTTCCCACCCCGTGCACGGAACATGTCCAGCGATTCAGGTTTAATTCCGGAGAACCCTATTTCCCCATGGGCTACAACCTCGGCTGGACGACACTGGATGGCTACAAGACGCATTTTGCCAAAATGGAGAAAGCGGGGCTGAACTGGTCGCGCGCATGGATGTGTCATTGGTCCGACCAGAACCCGGGGTGGGTGATGGGAAGGGATATGTCCCAGGGGGAGCTTGACCTGGATGTACTTCGAAAGTGGGACGCCATCATTGGAGAGGCGGAGAAGCGGGGAATCCTTCTCCAGCTGGTTCTCCAGCATCACGGTCAATACAGTACTTGGGTGAACCCGAATTGGGAGGAAAACCCATGGAATGTGGAAAATGGTGGTTGGCTGGGAAGCCCGTCGGATTTTTTTACGGATGAAAAAGCCAGGATGTTTACCCGGGCCAGATACAGGTACTTCGTTGCCCGTTGGGGATATTCACCGGCCATTCTGGCGTGGGAGCTTTTCAATGAGGTTGAGTTTACCGATGGGTATCTTGGGGAGTCCCTGGTATCCCTTTGGCCCCAGGCCGGGGGCGGTTTGAAAATGGACGCCGCGACGGTGGCGCAGATTACTTCAAATTTGGGTGGTATTCACGAGGAGTTGGCTTCGGCAGGGCCGGGAAGCCTGGTGCGCCTCATGGAGGCATGGCGAAACATGTCCCTTCGAAGGCCGGTCCTTTATGACTTTGGCCTCGGACGTGACGTTGTCGCGGATTGGCATGGGGAGATGGCGGCGTATATACGTCGTCATGACCCGACACCCAGAATGATCACGACAAGCAGTGTCCCGCCTGACAGCAGAATATGGGACTCCATGGATTTTCTCCAGGTGCATACCTACCAGCGCGAAATGATCACGCCGATGGTGAACCTGCCCGGAGGAGTGCCTCATTACGAAAAGCCGGTATTTGTCGGAGAAATGGGCGACCATGAAATACAGAATTCGGGGAAGGGCGATGGAAGATATCACCATGGAATGATCTGGGGTGGCCTGTTCTCCGGTGCGGCGGGCGCTGCACAAGTATGGGCCTGGGACCGGGTCGTCGATCTGGATTTGTACCCATTATTGCGCTCCCTCGTGGATTATTCAAACCTTGCCGAGCATTCGAATCACCCCTATCGACCAGTCAGCCTTGCGGCATATAAAATGACTTCCGGGTCTGATCATGCTCCACTTGCTGCCCATGGCCTTGTCGGTCATGGCCGATTGCTCCTTTGGGTGTATGACCCGGCAAGCGTGAACCTTCCAAATCCACCCATGCAAAATGCTTATATACACCTTCCTGATTTCCTACTCCATGGGGACGACCTTCGGGTTACATGGTGGAATACCCGGGAAGGTATCATCAAGGAGGTGTCCACCCACAACACTGGTAACGGGGAGCCGTTATCTACTCCGGAATTTTCCGGGGACATCGCTGCAATTATAGTATCCGACGTACAAAACAAGAGCCGGAGTTTGCCATGACGCAGGAACGAGGGCCAACACCACTTGTTGCAAAACGCCCCATGAGGGAATTGCTCCAGGTTGGAGAGTTCAGCCACATCTATGACCCGGGAGTTGGTGAACCAACACCGTGGTACATTAATGATCATTGTATTATTCGTGGCCATGATGGTTTGTGGCACATGTTTGGGATCACCCATACGGAGCCCTTCTCTCCCATGGAGGAGCGCCGCCTGGCCCATGCAACTTCACCGGAATTGACCGCCATTCCATGGAAAAAGGAAAAGTTTCCGGTGACCGCCTGTGAGGAACACGGCGAAATACACCTTTGGGCGCCATGTGTGATCTTCCACGAGGATCTATACTATATGTATGTATGTGTTGGTGGAAGAGAGAACAGTGCGTACAGGATTCATCTCCTGACCTCGACCAACCTCAGGGACTGGGAACGCCACCATGCGAACCCCGTCATTGTGGATGGATTTGATGCCCGGGACCCCCATGTGATCCGTCTTGAGGATGGAACCTGGGTTATGTATTACACGGCAACCCTCCGGCCGGAAGGTGGAAAACATATCGTGGCTGCCTGCCGGAGCAACGACCTGATCCATTGGTCAAAGCGCGAGGTGGTCTTCATCGATGAGGAGGAGGGGACCTTCGGCGGCTCGACGGAATCCCCCTTTGTTCTCAAGCGTGGGGAGTACTATTACCTCTTCATCTGCAACAATGACCGCAGGCGTGGCTACGATGCCACCGATGTCTATCAAAGCCGGAACCCCTTTCACTGGAATTTCCAGGACTGGGTGGGCGTCATCAATGCCCACGCGACGGAAATCGTCCGTGACCTTGATGGGAAATGGTACGCGACCCACTGTGGATGGGACCGCGGGGGGCTCTATCTGGCGCCCCTTTGGTGGATGGATGGAAAGCGTTCGACGAATGGGCTGACGGAAGAATCCAATGTCCTTCAGACCGGGAGGGGAAGGAATCATGATCTCCACTGAACGCGGGAAATCCCCCCTGCATGCCCTCCACCCGGAGCGGGAACTCATTACCCGTACCGGCCCATTCAAGTGTATATATGATCATTCCGTCGGGGAAGCAGAGGAATGGTTCGTGAATGATCATTGTTTTATCCGGGGGCATGATGGCCTTTGGCACATGTTTGGAATAACCAACGTGGAACCGCCGCATCCGGTCCGGGAAATCAGGCTGGGCCATGCAACAGCCAAAAACCTGACAGACTCACCGTGGACAAAGGAACCGTATCCAATCACAATCAGGGAGGACCTGGATGAAATTCATCTTTGGGCGCCCTGTATCCTTCTCCATAAGGGCCTGTACTATATGTATATATGCGTGGGGTCGCAGGACAACACCCGGTACCAGATCAGCCTGTTCACCTCCCGGGATCTCCGGAACTGGGAAAGGCATCCCAACAATCCCATGGTGGTCGATGGCTACGATGCCCGTGATCCCCACGTGATTCGGCTTGATGATGGCAGGTGGGTGATGTATTACACGGCAACGATGCGACCCGAGGGGGGAAAACACATCGTTGCTGCGGTTACAAGTACTGACCTGATTCATTGGGGAGGAAAGCGGCTTGTCTTTATCGATGTGGAGGAGGGCACATTCGGTGGCTCCACCGAGTCGCCATTCGTCCAGCGTCGTGGCGACTGGTACTACCTTTTCATCTGCAACAATGACCGCCGAAGGCGTTACGATGCGACGGATGTTTTCCGCAGCAGGGATCCCTTTTGCTGGGAATTCGAAGACTGGGTGGGTGCAATCGACGCCCACGCAATGGAACCGATCCAGGACCTGGATGGAAAGTGGTACGCCACACATTGTGGATGGAAGCGCGGTGGGCTGCATCTTGCACCCATCGAATGGAACGATGATCTCGATTAATCCAACAACCCCATGACAATTAGGAGGCAGTTATTGTGAGCGAATCGACCAACCCAGCCAAGGAGTCATTGACCAGAATGACACGACGAAACTTCATCAAGGTCGCAGGGATCGGCACCGCCGCCGCCGCATTGCCAGCATGCACTGGTGTGGCTCCATTCAACATCAGCAAACAACGCAAACCCAAGCCCTTTACCATCGTGGCATTACCCGATACCCAGCATTACGCCCGGGCGTATCCACATATTTTTACAGCCCAGACCGAATGGATTCGGGACCATGTGAAGGAACTGGATATATTCATGGTCATCCATGAGGGAGACATTACCGACAACAACACCGTCGCGGAATGGGAAAATGCACGGCGATCCATGGATGTCCTCGATGGTGTCGTTCCCTACACACTCAACTCGGGCAATCATGACCAACCGGGATGGGGGAATGAACGCCACCTGACGCATTTCTATGACTACTTCCCGGAAAGTCGCTACAAGGACCTTCCCTGGTTTGGTGGCACATGGGATGGTGGCATGGAGAACGCCTACTGGAAGTTCGAACGCGATGGAATCCCCTACCTTGTCCTTTGTCTCGAATTTGGTCCCCGTGACGAACCCATTGCATGGGCAAATGAAGTCGTTGCAAAGCACCCGCATCACAGGGTCATTTTCTCAACCCACTGCTATACATACTCCGATAATACACGAGTCGGGCCCGGTGACGACTGGAACCCACGTACCTACGCAGGCGCCCACAATGACGGCGAGGAGTTGTGGGAGAAACTGGTTCGCCATCACCCGAATATCTTCCTCGTCCTCAGTGGTCATATTCTCCATGACGGCAAGGGGAGGCTGACCTCCCTCAACGACCATGGTAACCCATGCCATCAGATACTTGCCAATTACCAGATGCTGGCTGAAGGGGGCGAAGGGTGGTTGCGAATCATGAAGTTCGATCCTGAAAACAACCTGATCGATGTCAAAACCTACTCACCCCGTCTCGAAAGGTTTGCCACCGACGAGCAAAACCAGTTTGTCCTCGAAAATGCGTTTCGCCCCGGGTTCTTCGCCTGACAGAGCCACGAACCCACGCCCCATGAAGTAACATCCCATCCCGGCTTCCGTTCTTTCGGAGGTCGGGATCTTTTTGAGCAATATCGGATAAATGGACATTGACATCCGGTTATTGATTGGGGTCCACTTCCACGTACGAAGGGTACCCTTTCGACCTGCCCGGGAAGATCGCACGGTGCCAATTCTGTTGGATACCCAATTCCAATCGAGGAGCATATCTCATGAGCACCATTTACGAACAACTTGGCGGTGAACCTGCCATGCAGGAACTTGCCGAAACCTTCTACCGCAAGATGCTTTCCGATGATCGCGTGTCCCACTTCTTCGATGATGTCGATATGGACAAGCAAATTGCCAAGCAGCAGGCGTTTCTGACCATAGTTGCAGGCGGCCCCAATAACTATACAGGCCGTGACATGCGGACCTCCCATGCCCATCTCCTGGAAAAGGGCCTCAATGATACCCACGTTGATGTTGTGATTCACTACCTTGGCGAGACACTTGCCGAGATGGGTGCCTCCGCGGAAATCATCAATACCGTCAAGACCGTC